>NZ_BAZI01000016.1 GCF_001310775.1 Stenotrophomonas pictorum JCM 9942 | reverse complement strand
CTCCCAGGTGCGTGGCTCGCGGTCGATGCCCGCGGCCACCGCACGCGGCTTGAGCGCCTCGGACACCAGGGTCAGGTCGATGCGCAAGCCCAGATCGCGGCGGAAGCCGGCCGCACGGTAGTCCCACCAGCTGAACACACCGGCGGCGTCGTTGTGCAGCCGGAACGCGTCATGCAGCCCCAGGGCCAGCAATTTCTCCAGTGCGCCACGCTCCGCCGCCGAGGTGAGAATGTGCTCCTCGTTCCACACGGCCGGGTCGTGCACATCGCGCGCGTCCGGGGCGATGTTGAAATCGCCCAGCACCACCAGCTGCGGATACTTCTGCAGCTCGGCGGCAATCCAGTCGTGCACCGCCTCCAGCCAGCGCAGCTTGTAGGCGTACTTGTCGGTACCGATATCCTGGCCGTTGACCACATACAGGTTGATGATGCGCACGCCATCGACCGTGCCGGCGATCACCCGCTTCTGCTCGTCCTCGAAGCCGGGAATGCCGATCTGCACGTCCTCGATCGGTTGCCGCGCCAGCAGCGCGACACCGTTGTAGGTCTTCTGCCCGGCGAACACGTTGCGGTAGCCCAGTTCGAGCAGGCGTGTGTCCGGGAATTTGTGGTCCTCCAGCTTGGTTTCCTGGATGCCGACCACGTCGGGGGCGAAGCCGGCCAGCCACTGCTCCAGATGCGGCAGGCGGACGTTGAGCGAATTGACGTTCCACGAAGCGATTTTCATGGCAGTGATTCTAATCCGGCGCCCTCGCAAAGGGAGGCCAGTTCCCCTGCAAAGGGCAACAAAGCCTATCTAGTGAATATTGGGGAATACACTTTTTCAGCGTTCCGATTCGCGCAGACTGCCCGTGGAGATGAGGGGAAGCCATGCGTAGCAAGCTGTTTGTACCCGGCGCACGTCCGGAACTGTTCGACAAGGCGATGGCCGGCCCGGCCGACGCCTTGTCCCTTGATCTGGAAGATTCGGTACCCGAGGCGGGAAAGCAGGCCGCCCGTGAAGAGGTGGCCAGCTTCCTCGCCCGCACCGACATCACCGCCCCCGGCAAGCGTCTCATCGTCCGCACCAATGGCAGTGACAGCCCGCACTTCGCCGCCGATCTTGCCGCCGTGGCTGTGCCCGGCCTGTGGCTGCTGAACGTACCCAAGATTGAATCGGTCGCGCAGATTCGCCACATCGCTGCCGCGCTGGACCAGGCCGAGATCGCCAACGGCGTCACCCGGCCGATCGGCCTGCTGCTCAATATTGAAACCCCGCGTGGCCTGCGCCTGGCCGCTGAGCTGGCCACGGCGCATTCGCGCGTGGCCGGCCTGCAGCTCGGTCTGGGTGACATGTTCGCGCCCAACGGCATTGCGCGCGATCCGGCCAACGTGCACTTCACCCTCTCCGTATTGAAGATGGCCGCCGCCGAAGCGGGTGTGTTCGCCTGCGATGGCGCCTGGCCAGATGTGGCCGACAGTGAGGGTTTCCGTATCGAAGCAAAGATGGCGCAAAGGCTGGGCTTTATCGGCAAAAGCTGCATCCATCCCAGCCAGGTGGCATTGGCGAACGATATCTTCCGCGTTCCCCAGGCGCTGATCGAAGAGGCAGAGCGGATTGTGGCCGCGGCGGCCAAGGCCAGTGACAGCGGCCGCGGCGCATTCCTGTTCGAAGGCCGGATGATCGACCTGCCTTTTCTGCGTCGCGCCGAAGCATTGCTCGCCGCAGCGCGCCCCGTCTCAATCTAGATCGCTTCCGTCGACGTTCGAATTCCTTCTGCCTATCGTGCGGCGGCCCTGTCCGGACCCGCCCACCTTTTACCCGGTCCTTCCATGTCCAGATCCGCGGCCTGCGCTTTCGTCCCCACCCTGCTCCGATACTGCGCACACCCACTGCGCATGATCGCCATCACCATGCTGTTCATGGTCAGCAGTACCGTGGCAGCCGAGAGCCTGACTACGGTAAGCGCCGGCACCCTGCCGCCGTTGCCGGGGAATGTCGCCCCGGAGGAACTGCTCAGCATCGATGGCCGTACCGTGGCGCTCGGCAAAGGTCAGGCATGGGCACTGCGCGCCGACAACAAGGCCTGGGAACTGCTGACGGGCAAGATCGATGCAACGGTACACGGGGCCATAGCCGCAGGCGGACGGGCCTATCTGCTGGAAGGCAGCGCCGCAGGCACCAGCGATCGCCTGCAGCCACTCCAGCTGCAAAAGAACGATCTGAAGAAGGGCAGTGCGGTGCCACTGCCGCTGGCATTGACCTCGACCCATGCCACCGTGCTGGGCGATACGCTGTACCTGAGCGGCAATGACGATACGGGCGCTACCCGTCTGTACAGCCGCAGCCTTGCAGCCTCTGCCACCAGCGCCTGGCAGCCGAAGACCGTCTGGCCGCAAACCGGCACACCCAGCGCGCTGCAGGCCCAGAGAGGCAGGTTGTATGCCGTGGTGGGTGGTGCACAGCAGAACGACCAGTTATGGCGCTGGTCCGCTGAAGACGGCTGGCAGTCGATGCCACCGCTGCAAGGCAAGCTCATCGACGGATCGATGCGCGCCCTGGGCCAGGCCCATCTGCTGATGCTGGTGAAAACTCCAGGCGGGAAGATCCAGGCCCGGACCTTCCACTCGATCACCAGTGCCTGGAACACGCTCGAAGATGCGCCCGCCATTGCCGCACCGCAGGCGATCACCAGCTGGGGCAATGGCCTGCTGTGGGCCAGCACCGGCGCTGGCGGCAGTCAATTCCAGTACGCACAGATAGAAAGCAGCAAACACCTGCTGCGCTGGCTCGACTGGGCAGTGATCATCGTCTATCTGGCAGCGATGCTCGGCATCGGCGCCTGGTTCTATTTCCAGGAAAAACATGGCAGCACCTCCGACTTTTTCGTCGGCGGTCGCAGCATTCCTTTCTGGGCCGCCGGCATCAGCCTGTATGCCACCAACACAAGCTCCATCAGCTTCATCGCCATTCCTGCCAAGCTTTCGAGACGAACTGGCAGTACATGACCAACAACCTGATCGCCGTTCTGGGCCTGATGTTCGTGGCGATCTGGATCGTGCCACTGTTACGCCGCCTGGACCTGATGAGCGTCTTTTCCTATCTGGAAACCCGTTTCCATCCGACCATCCGCATGCTGGCCAGCGGGCTGTGCATCGTCATGCAGATCGGCAGCCGGATGAGCGTGATCCTGTTTCTGCCGGCGCTGGCGATCTCCACCATCACCGGTATTGATGTGGTCTGGAGCATCCTGCTGATGGGGGTGTTCACCATCATCTACACCACGATGGGCGGCATGAAAGCGGTGATCTGGACCGACTTCGTGCAGGTGTTCGTGATGTTCGGCGGCGCCATCTTCGCCATCGGCTTCATCATCCAGCAGATCAACGGCGGCATGCCGGAGTTCCTGTCCACGGCCATGGCCGAAAACAAGACCCAGCTGTTCGATTTCAGCTTCGATCTGACCAAAGCCACGGTATGGGGCTTCATCTTCCTGGTCGTGTTCGACGTGGTGCTGACGTTCCCCAAAGACCAGGTGTTGATGCAGCGCGTGCTCTCGACCAAGTCCGACAAGGAAGCCGGACGTTCCATCTGGACGTTCGCGGCGATGATGATTCCCGGGGGCTTTGTTTTCTACGGCATTGGCACCGCTTTGTGGGTGTATTACAAGAACAATCCGGAACGACTCAATCCCCTCCTGCCGATTGATGCCACGTTTCCGCTGTTCATCGCGGCCGAACTGCCGATGGGGGTGACCGGACTGATCATCGCCGGTATCTTCGCCGCCGCGATGTCCACGCTGTCGAGCATCATCAACAGCGTCTCCACACTGGCCTCTGTCGACTTCTACGAGAGGCTTAAAAAGAATCCGACTCCCAAGCAGAGCGTCCGGTTTGCCGAGTGGATCGGGGTGCTGGTCGGTTTGATCGCCATCGGTATCGCACTGGTGATGAGCAGGTATGACATCCATTCGCTGTTCGATGTCTCCATCGAACTGGCGGGACTGCTCGGCGGCGGTTTCGCCGGTGCCTACACGCTGGGCATGTTCACCCGCCGTGCCAACTGGCAGGGCGTGGCGATCGGCGTAGCGGCAGCATTCTCATCACCCTGATTTTCTGGTCGATGAGTCTGGTCCATCCGTACTTCTATCTGGCCATCTCCATCCTGCTGTGCATCGTTATCGGCTATCTGGCCAGCCTCTTCTTCCCACCGCCGGCAGCCTCGCTGAAGGGTCTGACCATCTACAAACAGGACACGGCATAACGACCCCTGGGCGTTGAACCATGACCTTGGTCCATCGCACCGGCTGGTCGGCTGATGTAGCGTGCTTGGCAGCTGAGAGGTAGATCGTGGAAACCCAGTTCCTCAATACATTCGTCACCGTGGTCGATCGTGGCTCGATGGCCGCCGCCGCACGTTTGCTGCACATCACGCCGGCCGCCGTGGCCCAGCAGATTCGCACCTTGGAACGCGAACTGGGCGTGCCGCTGATCGCCCGCGCCGGACGTACGGTGAGCGTGACCGAGGAAGGCGCGCGCATATTGCAGCGCGCGCGCGACCTGCTGCGCAACGTCGCCGACCTGCGCAGCGTGGCGAACGAGAACGATCTGGCAGGCGAATTGCGTTTGGGCGCGTGCCCCACCGCACTGGCCGGACTGCTGCCGGACATCCTGTCGCGGATGGTGGCCACATTCCCCCAGATCAACGTCTTCATCAAACCCGGCTATTCGGCGGACCTGTACCGCGCGGTGGAAGGCGGCGACGTGGATGCGGCGATGGTGATGCAGGCACCCTTTCCGCTGCCCAAGACCTGCAACTGGCAGCTGCTGCGTGAGGAACCACTGGTGTACTGGCGCCGGCCCGTTTTGCCGGGCGCGACCCACACGAATTGCTCTGCGAGCAGCCACTGATACGTTACGACCGCCATGAATGGGGTGGCCGGCAGGCCGACGAGTATCTGCGCCAGGCAGGGATCGTGCCGCGCGAGCGTTTCGAACTCAACGCCTTGAACGCCATCGCGGTGATGGTGGACCGGGGCCTTGGCGTATCGCTGGTTCCGGACTGGGCCAGACCGTGGCCCGAAGGCTCAATGTCGTGCGCATCCCTTTGCCGCTGCCCAGCGAACCGCGCCGGATCGGCGTGGCCTGGTCGCGATCTTCGGTGCGGATCCGGCTGGTCAACGTGTTGCTGGAAGAAGCCCGCGCCGCGTTGAACGAGCGTCAGCGCTGAAACAGCGGTCCTGCGCCTGTGCGCAGGGGGCGATAAGCAACAAACCCTAGGGAATGAACATAGATAGCCTCGGTTCTATCACCCTGGAGCCGGCTCTAGTCTCACGCGTATTGCCGGTTGTGCTTGCAGCGCCCTGGGAGGGACGTACACACGGGTCGGCGACCTGGACGCTTGCGTCCATGCAAACCATTCGGCGCTGACAATCCCCAATTGTCCCCGCTGTTTTTTTCCAACGGGGGAGAAATCAATGATCAAGCCACTTTCCGCAGCCATCAGTGCGGCACTGCTCGCATGCGTGATGAGTCCTGCCCAGGCGCAGGACAAGAACGCCACCGACCTGGACCAGGTCATCGTCACCGGTACCCGCACTCCTGTTGCGATCGACAAGGTCCCCGGCGCGGTCACCCTGGTGACCCCCGAACAAGTACAGCGCACCCTCAACCTGACCGAAGACGCCACTGCGGTGCTCGCACGCATGGTGCCGGGCTATTCCGAATCCTCGCAGGCGATGAGCAACTCCGGTGAGACCCTGCGCGGCCGCATCGCGCTGCGCCTGTTCGATGGCGTGCCACAGGGCTCGCCGCTGCGCGAGGGCAACCGCAACGGCACATTCACCGACATGGGCGTCATCGGCCGGATCGAAGTCATCAATGGTCCCTCGGCCGCCGAGGGCATCGGTGGTGCCGGTGGCGTGATCAACTACCTGTCGAAGAATCCGGACGTGGACGGCCACGAGACCACCGTGAGCACGCGCTACGGCACCCAGTTCAAGAATGACAGCGCGCAGTCCAAGATCGGCATCATGCATACCTACAAGGGTGATGCGGCCGACTTCCTGGTCAGCGGTGCCTACATCGACCGCGGCGTGGCTTACGACGGCGACGGGCGCCGGGTTGGCCTGAACACCTCCGGCTCGCTGTCCGATTCGTACAGCAAGAACCTGTTCATGAAGGGCGGCTACAACTTCGGCGAAGGCCAGATGCAGCGCATCCAGGCAAGCTACAGCAACTTCCATATCGGCGGTAAGCACAACTACAAACCGGAGGAAGGCTGCCGTTTCGATCCGGTCGAATGCCCGGTGCCGTCCACCAACACCGCCGTGAAGGGCTCCATCGCCGGGTCACTGGCCGAGTTCAATGATTTCGAACAGTTCGCGGCCAAGTACACCAACGCCGACTTCTTCGGTGGCGACCTGAGCGTGGACGCCTATTGGGCACAACAGGCCATGCGCTACGTGCCTGAGAACGGTTCGGATCGCCAGCTGGTCAAGCCGGCGCCACCGGAAGCCGAGCGTATCTGGGACCAGTCCGAGATCAACAGCGAGAAGAAGGGGCTGCGCTTCGGCTACGCCTACAACGACCTGCTCAAGGTGGAGGGGCTGCGCCTGCGCGCCGGCCTGGATCTGGTGGAAGACACCGCTGAACAGCGCCTGGCACTGACCAACCGCCTGTGGGTGCCGCCGATGAAGTACACCAGCCTCGCCCCCTATGCCCAGCTGAGCTGGGATATCGGTCCGGTGACGCTGGATGCGGGCATCCGCCGCGAAGACGGCGAGCTCGAGATCGACAGCTACACGACCGTGCCTTCCGCGACAATACCCGTGTGCAGGGCGGCAAGATGGATTACAAGGCCAACATGCCCAACTTCGGTGCGATCTGGCGCATCAGTGATGAGTGGTCGGTGTTCGCGTCGTACTCGGAGGGCTTTGGCATTGCCAACGTCGGTATTCCGCTGCGCAACATCCAGGCCAACAGCCCATGCAAGGCCGTGTCCTGTATCGCCGACCTGCAGCCGTTGATCACCGAGAACAAGGAAATCGGCTTCAACTGGCGTGGCGCCAAGGGCCAGGTCGGCGCGTCGGCGTACCGCTCGACCTCCGACTTCGGCTCCACCTTGACCATCGACAAGGTCACCGAAGACTTCATCCTCACCCGTGCTCCGGTGGAGATCGAAGGCATCGAGCTCAACAGCGCCTGGACGTTCAACGACCAGTGGAAGGCCACCTTCCTGTACTCGCGCATCCGCGGCCAGACCCAGTACTACGCAGGTTCGGGCCTGGTGAAGGAAATGGGCATCCTGGACATCTCACCGGACAAGGTGAACGCCTCGCTGACCTGGACCCCGGCCGACAACCTCAACGCCACGCTGGGCGTGAGCAAAACCTTCAGCCGCGACCTCCGTGAGACCTTCACCAATCCGACCAACGGCGATGTCTATGAGAACGAAGAGAGCACCTACGGCTATGCGCTGTGGGATCTCAGCGTGAACTACGACACCGGCCGCTATGGCCAGCTGTCTGTAGGCATCGAGAACCTGTTCGACAAGCAGTACGTGCTGACCTGGTCGCAGCTGCCGGGCTGGCAGAACTACTTCTCCGGCCGTGGCCGGATGGTTTCTCTGAGCCATACCATCAAGTTCTGACAGAGGCTTGATGCATAGAGCGCCGCCGCTTTGGTGGCGCTTTTTTTTTCGCGCGCCCCGTTGGCGCCAGCCGCACCACCACCGCGTTTTGGAGAGAGAGCGCACCATGAAGAACCTGTTGTCATCGAGCATAACCCTGGCCTTGCTGCTGTCGGCAAACGCACACGCACAGGACACCACAGTGGCAGATCGCGACAAACCCAGCGCCACCACGCTGGACAACGTCATTGTCACCGGCACCCGTGCGCCCAAGGCGGTGGACCGCATCCCGGGCGCAGTCAGCATCATCAGTCTGCAGGAGTTGAACAATTCGCTGAGTCTGACCGAGGACGCCACCGCGGTACTGACGCGCACGATTCCCGGCTACTCCGAATCGACCCAGGCACTGACCAACTCCGGTGAAACCCTGCGCGGCCGCATCGCGCTGCGCCTGTTCGACGGCATTCCGCAGACCTCGCCGCTGCGTGAGACCAACCGTGCCGGCAGCTTCACCGACCTGGGCGTGATCGGCCGCATCGAAGTGGTCAACGGCCCCTCCGCGGCGGAAGGCGTGGGCGCGGCGGGCGGCATCATCAACTACATTTCCAAGACACCGGAAGAAGGCAGCCACACCAACGTCAGTACCCGCTACAGCAGCCAAGGCCGCGACGACAGCGAGGGCTGGAAGGTCGGCCTGACCTTCGGCCACAAGGAGGACGCCTACGACCTGCTGCTGTCCACCTCGTTCGTGGACCGTGGCATGGCCTATGACGCCAAGGGCCGCAAGATCGGCATGCGCGGCTCAGGCACGATCAACGATTCCGAGTCCAAGAACCTGTTCCTGAAAGTGGGCACCAACTTCGGCGAAGCGGACATGCAGCGCCTGCAGGCCACGCTCAGCCGCTTCAACCTGACCGGCAAGGGCAACTACACCGGCATCAACGGTGACCGTGCCAACAATGTCACCTCGACCTCGATCGCCGGCACCCCGCTGGGCGCCAAGACCGAGTTCAACAATTTCAACCAGTTCTCGCTGTCCTACAGCCACGCCGATTTCTTCGGCGGCACCCTGCTCGCCGACGCCTACCGCGCCGATCAGGCGATGCGCTATCCGGCCGAGAACGGCTCGGACAAGCAGGACCCGCTGTTCGCACCGCTCGGCCAGCTGGTCGACCAGTCCGAAGTCAATTCGGAAAAGCGCGGCGTGCGCACCTCGTGGACCCGTGGCGAGCTGTTCGGCGTTGAAGGGCTGGAACTGCGTGCCGGTGTGGACGTGGTCAAGGACCTCACCGACCAGCGGCTGGCACTGACGCAGCGCGTGTGGGTACCGCCGATGGAGTACACCAGCACCGCGCCGTATGCCCAGCTGTCGTGGGACATCGGCCCGTTGACGGTCAGTGGCGGCCTGCGCCAGGAAGACGGCAAGTTGAGCGTGGACAGCTACACCACCACCTACTACAACAAGCGCGTGTTCGTGGAAGGCGGCAAGCTGGACTACAAGGCCGATCTGCCCAACCTCGGCGTGGTCTATCGCTTCACCGACCAGCTGTCGGCCTATGCCTCCTATTCGGAAGGCTTCAGCCTGCCCAACGTCGGTATTCCGCTGCGCAACATCAACAAGCCGGGTCAGAGCGTCAGCGGCATCCTCGATCTGCAGGCGATCATCGTCGAGAACCGGGAAATCGGCTTCAACTGGCGCACCGGCAACGCCACATTCAGTGGCTCCTACTACCGCAGCGACTCGGACTTCGGTGTGTCGCTGAGCACCGATCCGGTCACCGGCGATTTCGTCATGAACCGCGGCCCGGTCAAGATCAACGGCATCGAGTTCAGCGGCAGCTACGACTTCAGCGATGACCTGAAGGTCAATGCGATGTACTCGCACATCGTCGGCAAGACTGGTTCACCAAGAACGGGCCGCTGGACAAGCGCATGGGCGCCAACGATGTCAGTCCGGACAAGATCGGTGTGAACCTGTTCTGGCGCCTGGCACCGCAGGTTGATCTGAACCTGGGCGCGATGACCCTGCTCTCGCGCACCCTCAACCAGGGCAAGAGCGGCGCCGAACACACCTCCGGGCGCACCCTGCTCGATGTGAGCATGAACTACGACACCGGCCGTTTCGGCAAGCTGACCCTGGGCGTGGAGAACCTGCTCAACAAGCAGTACATCCTCACCACCTCCGAGGCCAGCAACAGCAACGACGACTGGATGGCCGGTCGCGGTCGCGTGTTCTCCCTGTCGCATAACATCAACTTCTGATGAGCGACCTCACAGCCAGGGGCGTGCGCCTCCGTCATCGCGATCATGCCGGCCCCGGTGGCCGGCGTGACGCGGTGTGGCTGTACCGCGGTGCCTGGGGCCTGGCCCTGGGCGCCGTGCTCTGTTTGACGGGATTGCCGCTGGTGGCCTGCGCCACCGCGCCCAGCAGCGCCGCGCTACCAGTGGCACCGGTGGCCCTGCCAGCGGCACCAACGCTGCCGGCAATCGACGACTTCCTGCGCGATGCAACTGCCGAGCGCGGCTATCCCGGCGCGGTCGCACTGATCCTGCACGACGGAAAGACCGTGCATGCCGCCAGCTATGGCTGGCAGGATCTGGCACATACCCGGCCAATGCGCCGTGACAGCATCTTCCGCATCTACTCGATGACCAAGACCGTGGCCTCGGTCGCGGCACTGATGTTGATGGACGAGGGCAAGCTGGGTCTGGACGATCCGGTGGCACGTCACCTCCCCGAATTTTCCAAGCTGCAGCTGTTCACCGGCGGCAGCGCCGCCGCCCCGCAACTGCGCCCGGCAACCCGCACCCTCACCGTGCGTCATCTGCTCACCCACACCGCCGGCTTCGCCGCCGGCGGCGAGGGGTTCGAAGCGGTGACGCAGCTGCTGGAACAGCACCGGGTGCGCGAGGTGGACACGCTGGCCGAGTACGCCGCACGCTTGAGCCAGGTGCCACTGGCCGCCGAACCCGGCACCCGCTTCCGCTACGACAGCACCTCCACCGAGACCCTGTCGCGACTGGTGGAAGTAGTCGCCGGTATGCCCTTCGAGCAGTTCCTGCAACAACGCATCTTCACCCCGCTGGGCATGCTCGATACTGGCTTTGAAGTGCCGCTGGCACAGCGCGCGCGGGTGGTCGAGCTGACCACGATGGGCGATGGCGCCACGCTGGTGCTGGCCGATGAAGCGCATGCACGTGCACCCGGCACCGCGTTGCGGCCCTATCGCAGCGGCGCCGGCGGGCTGTACTCCACCGCCGATGACTACGGCCGTTTCGCGCAGATGCTGCTCGATGGCGGCCAGTCCCATGGCGTGCGCCTGCTCCGCGCCGATACCGTGGCGCTGATGCTGCAGAACCAGCTGGTGCACACCGCGCTGCCCAAGCCGGTCACCGAATTCAGCGATGCCGAGGGCTTCGGTCTGGGCGGCTCGGTGCTGTTGGATCCGGCATTGAAAGGCCGCACCGCCGCGCCCGGCGCGTTCGGCTGGTCCGGTGCCGCCTCGACCTATTACACGATCGACCCGGGCAAAAAACTGGTCGCGATCCTGATGCTGCAGCACCTCCCCGGCGGCGCACAGGATCTGCCGCGCATCAGTACCCGGTTCTACAACCTCGTCGATGAGGCGATACATCCATGACCCAGATCCAGCCCCGCACTGTACTCGTCGCCGGCTCGGCCAATCTCGATTTCGTCGTACGTGCCTCGCACGTGCCGGCCCCGGGTGAAACCGTGCTCGGCCGGGAGTTCCGCACCTTCCCTGGCGGCAAGGGTGCCAATCAGGCGGTGGCCTGCGCGCGCGCCGGTGGCACCGCCACGCAGATGCTGCTCGCCCTGGGCCAGGACGACTTCGCCAGGCCGATTGAAGCTTCGCTGCATGACGCCGGCGTGCTGCTGCACACCGTGCGTGACGCTGCATTGCCAACCGGCACCGCCTTCATCTGTCTGTCCGACGACGCCGAGAACGCGATCACCGTCGCGCCCGGCGCCAACATGGCACTGCGCGCCGAACACCTGCCAGCGCTGGACGGCATCGGCTGGCTGCTGCTCCAGCTGGAGACACCGTTGGACACGGTCACCGCCTATGCACGCGCCGCGCGTGCGGCCGGGGTCAAGGTCGCGCTCAATGCGGCCCCCGCGCAACCGCTGCCCGATGCGCTGCTGGCGCTGCTGGACATGCTGATCGTCAATGAGGGCGAACTGGCGGTGGTGGCCGGCAACCCTCCGGATCTGGCCACCGGGCTGGCGCGCGTGGACGTGCCATGCGTGATCGTGACGCTGGGGGCACGGGGGTGCCTGGCACGCGTGGACGGGCAGATCCTGCTGCAACCGGCATTCCGGATCGAGCCGCTGGATACCACCGCTGCCGGCGACACCTTCTGCGGCGCGTTGATCGCATCGCTGGCCCGCAATTCCCGGCTGCAAGATGCCCTGCTGATGGCCAGTGCCGCTTCGGCGCTGACCTGCACCCGGCTGGGCGCGCAGTCGAGCATTCCTACCTTCTCCGAAGTTGCCGCGTTGCTGGCGGACCGCACCCGCCGACCCGGTGATGACGCCCATGCCGCGCTCGCGGCATGGTGCGCGCTTTGATGCTTTTTCTTTCCGTTCCCTGCTGGATGCCTCGCCCATGACCATGCCTTATCAGATCCCCGACTACGACAATGAAGCAGCCGATCACGGGCGTGAGGCAGTCACCACCGAGTACAAATTCTCCCACGTCACCACCGGCCGCTACCTGCCCACGCCGGGCAAGGCGCCGGCCTGGCCGTTTGCCGACATCGGCAGCTGGATGATCGACGCCAATGCCTCGGCCGGCGACTGGCTGACCGAGCTGCGCGACTGGCGCACCGAGCACCTGGTGCGTCTGGGCTACACCGACGTCAATTACCGTCGCCCGGAACTGCAGTGGGCGCAGCGCAACTTCGTCCATGCGCAGATGATGGTCGAGGACCGCTACTTCTATGACGTGGAAACCGCGCAGTACACCGTGGACAAGTACCTGGACGACCTGGAGGCGCGCTTCGGCGGGCTGGATTCGGTGCTGATCTGGTACATCTACCCCAACATCGGCATCGATGACCGCAACCAGTTCGACCTGGCCCACACCCTGCCCGGCGGCATCGATGGCCTGAAGGCCGCGGTGCAGGCCTTCCAGGCCCGTGGGGTGAAGGTGTTCCTGCCGGCCAAGCCCTGGGATCACGGCACCCGCGACCCGGGTGTGACCCACTGGGACGGCCTGGCCGAAATCATCCAGTACACCGGTGCCGACGGCATCAACGGTGACACCTTCAACGGCGTGCCGCGTGCGTTCTTCGACGCCTGCGATGCCCGTGGCAACCCGGTGGTGGTGCAGCCCGAATCGACCATCAGCTCCGAAGAGCAGCTGATCTGGAACGTGCAGAGCTGGGGCAAGAAGGCCCCGGACGGCCCGGTGCCGCCGGTGTCCAAGTGGAAGTGGCTCGAACCGCGCCACATGGTCAACTACGAGAACCGCTGGGGCCGCAACCGCAACCACGACCTGCAGTACTGCTTCTTCAACGGCATCGGCTACAACGCATGGGAAAACATCTGGGGCATCTGGAACCAGTTCACCGACCGTGACGGCGAGACCCTGCGCCGCATCGCCCGCATCTACCGCCAGTTCCCGCAGCTGGTGGTGGCCATGGACTGGGCGCCGTACCAGGTGTGCCTGCAGGGCGGCATCTTCGCCAGCGTGTTCCCGGTCGCGGGCCTGGCCCTGCGCACCTTCATCAACCGCTTCGAATACGACGTGTGCGGCGAGCAGATCGCCATCGATCACGTCGACGGCACCCGCTACTTTGATGTCTGGAACGGCCGCGAGCTGAGCCCGGCGATACGTGATGGCAAGGCCTACCTGTCCTTCGACATCGAAGCGCGCGGCTTCGGCGCCGTGCTCAGCATAGCCACTGGCACCAACGTCGACGGTCTGGACGACTTCATTGCCTTGACGGCTGAAGCCAACGCCAAGCCGCTGTCGGCCTATTCGGGCGCCTGGAAGGCGCTGCCGCAGCAGATCGTGGACATCGCCCCGACCGCGCCGGCCGCCACGGCACCGGAAGGCATGGTCAGCGTGCCGGGCGGCGAGTTCGTGTTTGCCGTGGGCGGTGTGGAAATCGAAGGCTTCAACTGGGCCGGCCAGGACGTGCAGTACCCCTGGGAATCGGTGCCGCGCCGCCACCACCGCCAGGTGATGGACATCGCCCCGTTCCACATCGACCGCCACCTGGTCACCAATGCCCAGTTCAAGGCCTTCACCGATGCCACCGGCTATGCACCGGCCGACAACATCAACTTCCTGGCCCACTGGGTCGATGGCGCGCCGCGCGCCGGCTGGGAGAACAAGCCGGTGGTGTGGGTCTCGCTGGAAGATGCCCGCGCCTATGCCGCCTGGGCCGGCAAGCGCCTGCCGCACGAATGGGAATGGCAGTACGCCGCGCAGGGCACCGACGGCCGCAGCTATCCGTGGGGCAACGACTGGGATGACACCCGCGTGCCGCGCATCAACCGTGGCCGCCGCATCCTCCCCGCTGACGATGTGGGCAGCTTCCCACAGGCGGCAAGCCCGTTCGGCGTGGAAGACCTGGTCGGCCATGTCTGGCAGTGGACCGAGGAATTTGGCGACGAGCACACCCGCGTGGCGATCCTGCGCGGTGGATCAAGCTACCAGCCGCAGACCTCGCACTGGTACTTCCCGCAGGCCTACCGCTTGGACCAGCACGGCAAGTACCTGCTGATGGCCCCGGCCAAGGACCGCAGCGGCATGCTCGGCTTCCGCTGCGTGGTGGATGCGGCATGAGCGCGTCCATCACCTTCAGCCAGCAGCTGATCGCCCCGGCCGCCGTGCAGCTGGGGGGCGTGTTCGGCGACATGCTCGCGGCCAACCGGTCCGGGCGCCTGTCCAGCTTCATCGTGGACGAGAACAGCCCGTCGATCTCGATCTTCGGCCAGGCCCACAAGCAGCAGAACCAGGAAGGCGACTGGTACGGCGAACACGCCGGCAAGTGGCTCTCGGCCACCGCCCGTGCCGTGGCCCAGGGCGGCCAGCCGCAGCTGGAAGCCAACCTGCGCCGCGTGGCCGACTGGCTGATCAGCCAGCAGGATGCCGATGGCTACCTGGGCAATTACGCCGAAAACCGCCGCTTCACCGTGCCGCAGCCGCCCAAGCCCGAGAGCTGGAACGGCGAGCCGGCGCTGCGCACCTGGGACATGTGGACTCACAGCTACCTGCTGCTGGGCTTCATCGAGACCTGGCGTGCGCTGGGCGATGACGCCTACCTGCAGGCGGCGCGCCGCATTGCCGACCTGTGCTGGGACACCCTGGACGGCGGCATCGACATCACCACCCTGGGCAACCATCACGGCATGTCGGCCACGGTGTTGCTGGACCCGGCTGCCGACCTGTACCTGGTCACCGGCGAGCCACGCTATCTGGCGCTGGCCGAGAAGATCCTGCAGCAGGCCAATGCCAATCCGCGCCTGGCCTTGCTCGACAAGGGCATCGCCAACGAAGACGCGGCCTTCATCGCCACCGGCAAGGCTTACCAGCTGTCGTGGAACCTGGTGGGCCTGGCCAAGCTGTACAAGGCCACCGGCAACGCCGATTACAAGCGGGCCATCGACAACCTGTGGGACAACATCCGCGAGCAGCACCTGACCCTGGGCGGGGGCCCGTGGGGCGGCGTGGCGCATCGCTCGCGCGAGGTGTTCAACGCACCGCGTACGTTCTTCCCGCAGGCCTATGTGGAAACCTGCTCGGTACTGGCCTGGATGCAGCTCAACCGTGAACTGCTGGCCATCAGCGGCCACGCCCGCTATGCCGACGAGCTGGAGCGTACCGCCTACAACGACCTGCTGGCCGCGATGGCACCCAACGGTGAGGACTGGTGCTACTACACCTTTCCCAACGGCAAGCGCGTGCACACCACGTACTGGCGCTGCTGCAAATCCTCCGGTGCAATGGCGGTGGAAGAGCTGCCGCAGATCGCCTATGGCGTTGCAGCTGATGGCGGGCTGCGGGTAAACCTGTACGGGGCCGGCGAAGCCACGCTCCATCATGCAGATGCCGGCAAGGTGGTGCTGCAGCAGCAGACCCGCTATCCGTTCAACGGTGATATCAGCCTGCGGGTGACGCCCGAGCACAGCGCCAGCTTCGGCATCGGCCTGCGCATCCCGGCCTGGGCCGAGGACGCCCGCATCCAGGTCAATGGCATCAACGTACCGGTACAGGTTGGCGCGGATGGCTACGTGCAGCTGCAGCGGCAATGGAAGGCCGGTGATCTGGTCAGCGTGAAGCTGCCGATGCAGCCGCAGCTGCACCGCGCCGCCAACATCAATGTGCAGGAATCGCGTGCACCGGACGGTTCGCCGGTGGCACAGGAAGTACTGCGCTGGGAGTACATCGGCCTGAGCTACGGCCCGCTGGTCTATGCGACCACGCTGATCGATGGCTTCAAGACCGATGAAACGATAAAGCTGCCGGAAGGTGATCCCTCGCGCTGGCTGCAGGTGGGCCGAGACGACGGTGAAGGCGCGCCGGTGACAATGCAGCTGGAGTGCCGCGCGCCGCTGGCGTTCACACCGTACTACCGCTGCGGTGGACGTGAGCACGGTGCATGGCGCCTCACGTGGCTGTCATTGGCACCGCAATAAAGCTGTTGCCACCGTCTGCCCCCTGCAGGGTGCAGGCAGCGGTTGAGAGGAAGGCGTTGGCAAGGCGATCCCTGCTTTTTGTCCTCGCTGAAAATACCCGCACGATATGTTTCCTCCCGTGCACGCGGAGGAAACTGCGATCAAGGATTCGAGTGCAGCCCATGTCAGCAAGCAACAACCCATCTCCGTTCGACATCGCCCGGCGCGATGGTGCCCGCGGCCCGCTCAGCGGCGTGCGCGTACTGGACCTGAGCGCCTATATCGCCGGCCCGTACGGCTGCACCCTGCTGGCCGACCAGGGCGCGGAAGTGATCAAGGTGGAGCCACCGGTTGGCGACAATCTGCGCCAGTACCCGTCCACGCTGGAAGCCGAAAGCCGCGCGTTCCTGGGGGTGAACCGTTCCAAGCGCGGGGTGGTGCTGGATCTCAAGCAGTCCGACCAGCGCGCAGTACTGATGCGGCTGGTGCGCGAAGCCGACGTGCTGGTGCACAACTTCCGCCCCAGCGTTCCGGCCCGTCTTGGCATCGACTTTGAAAGCCTGCACAAACTCAATCCGCGGCTGGTGTATTGCTCGGTCACCGGGTACGGCGAGCAGGGTCCGCTCAAAGACAAGGCCGGATACGACCAGGTGCTGCAGACCATGACCGGCATGTGCATGATGCAGGGCAAGGCCGGTGGCGCCCCGGAAATCCTCTACGGTTCGGTGGTGGACTACTACGCCGCCGCGCTGGTGGCCGCCGGGGTGTCCTCGGCGCTGTACGAGCGCGAGCGCAGTGGCGAAGGCCAGTTCGTTGGCGTGTCGTTGCTGCGCAGCGCCTTGACCATGCAGTCGGCGCGGATGATCTGGGCCGAGGGTGAACCCGAAGTGGTGGGGCGCGACATGCGCTCGGGCGGTGTCACCGGCATCCACCCGACCGCCGATGGCTATCTTTATGTCTCGGCCAATACACCGCGGTTCTGGCAGGCCCTGTGCGAGAAGACCGGGTTGGCCGAACTGGCCAGCGACCCGCGCTACGACACCGTGCGCAAACGCGCCGAACACGCCAGCCTACTGCTGTCGCAGCTGCATACCGCACTGGCCGCGCGCAGCGCGCTGGAATGGGAAGCACTGTTCGGCGAAGAGGTGCCGTGCGCGGCCGCGCGCAAGGTCGAGGACATGTTCGACCACCCGCAGGTGCTGGCCGAGGACATGATCGCCTCGCTGCCGCACCCGCTGCTGGGCAGCTACCGCGGTATTACCCGCCCGATCGTGTTCGGCCGCACGCCCGGCCCGCAACCGTTCGCCGCTCCCGTCTTCGATCAGGACACCGCTGCCGTGGGCGCGCTGCTCGATGCCCCTTCCGCCGATTGACTGCAAGGAACACCGCATGACCTCGCCCTCCAAACTCGCCCAGCTGCGCGAACTGTCGATCGTCGTCGCCGATACCGGTGATTACGAGGCGATCAAACGCCTGCAGCCGGTTGACTGCACCACCAACCCCACGCTGGTGAGGAAAGCCCTCGACCTGCCGGTCTACGCGGGCCTGATCGAGCGCGAATTGCAGTGGGGCCAGGCCCAGTCCGGTGACAGGCAGGCTGTTGCCAACG
>NZ_BAZI01000015.1 GCF_001310775.1 Stenotrophomonas pictorum JCM 9942 | reverse complement strand
GCTGATAATTGAGGGAGTTGTCGCCGCAACGTCGCCTGTTTCTTGCGGATAGGGCTTGCTGGTCAGATACGCCTCGGGCGGCGAGGCGATCACCACAAACTCATACTGCGGAATCGCGCCGGCCAGGTCGGTCAGGTCATCGTTTTCGACAACGATATAGGCCAGGCCACGGAACGGGGCGACGTTGCCGGCGCCCTCGACGGCGGTGATGGTTGAATCCGGCATCTGGGTTTCGGTGCCGTAATACAGCTTGGCCTTCTGCAGCCACTTGGCGCTGTATTTCTTGTCCTCGATCGTGGCGTCCGGGTCGCTGCTGTAGACCAGCTTTCCGTTCCGCTTGATATGCAGGAACCCGTAGATCGGACCCTCGCACACGCCGATGGCGTAGCTGCGGGTGTAGCTGTAGGTGGTGGTCTTGGTGCCGCCGCCCTTCCCTCGCGAGCGCTTGGCAATTTCCTTCAGCGTCGGGTCGCGCCAGATGATGTTGCCGGCGGTCGGAAATCGCCCATATCCGAAAGGCAGCGGCACGCCAACGTTGCTGGTTTGAGATGCTGCGTCGCTGAGTCGAGGACCCTTGATCTGTACAGGGTCAACATAGCCGCCGATGGCGGAGCCGATCATGAAGCCGATCTGCGTCCCGACACCAGGGATGAAGCTGCCAGCGACAGCACCGATTACGCCGCCGATTTGTGCGCCGCTCATCGGTACACCTGCCGGACGCGGGCGAGCCAGAAATCATCGAGCGGGTGTTCGGTGACGCAGCCCAAGATGCTGTCTGTATGGATCAGCGACAGGCCGCCGTGGATGTAATCGCCGACGATGCCGCAGTGCCGGATCACGCCCTTCTCGCCGTAGCTCATGGCCACGGCATCGCCGACCCTGGGACCATCGGTCACCGGCGGGCCGAAGTGGCGCTCCAGCTGCCGCTCCAGCTGCCCGGCATGCGGGTGGCGTGGGTAGTCGGCCAGATCGTGCTGGCTGCCGTAGGCGATCAGCAGCAGGCCGGCGCAGTCGATGCCGACCGCCGGGTCTCGCCCCTGGTGAATCCAGCGCACGCCCAGCAGGCTGCGGGCAATCTCGACCTGCTTCATGCGCTGTCCACCGATTTCACGTATGCGCCTGGCACGGCCAGCGCGGCATCGGCCACCGGCGTCAGGTGCTCGCCGCGGAAGTTCAGGACGTTGCCCTTGGCCTTGCAGGTCGTGAACTGCTTGTCGCAGTCCTGCCGGACGCGGAATGTATCGCCGGCCTCGATCGGGTATGGCATCGGCAAGGCCAGCCGCAGCGCGCGGTCGGCGCCGGAAACCGTGAAATCATCCACCTCCATCTGCGCGCCGGCATTGCTTCCAGTGAGCCACTCCAGCACGCCACCCGAAAACCAGCCATCGGCCTGCGACATCGCACAGAAGAACGACCGGGTGGTGTCGCTGGCTTGCCCTGACACGGCGCCAGCCGACCACACGAACGGCATGCCACAGCGTTCATCGCCATAGCGGGCGCGGCACGTGAGCGAGTAGACCTGCCCGATCGGCTGCTTGGCCTGCTGGGTGAGGCTGCGCCATTCGGTGCTCCAGCTGGACTCGGTGAAGCGGGTCTCGCCGCAGGTGCCGAACGCGACGATTTCATGGCCCTGCTGCAGGTCCAGATAGTTCACCCGGTAGATGGTCACCTCGGCGTAGTCGAAGATGCCGGCCAGGATTTGCTTTTCGGTGATGCCGGTATCGGACACCCAGCCGGTCAGGTTGGTGTTGTCCACGTCCATCTCGGAGTTGGCCTGCAGCCGCTCGGGCGCGAACCCGTTGTCGGCGCGGTAGGTGATCACCCCCGCGCCGTCGTCGTAGTGCAGCGGGGCGTCCAGGGTAGTAAACCCCAGCACCGTGCCCGCCCATGCCCCCCGGCACTCGATGCGCAGCAACAGGCACCAGCTGGTGGCGTCCTGCTGCAGGTGCTGCTGCAGCGCGATGGGGATGTTCTTCATCGCCGCACCTCCAGCAGGTCGATATCAGAGGAAGCCACGAAGCTGCCGCCGGATTTGTCGCCGATGGCGAAGGCGTTGTAGTCGTTGTCGAACCGGACCCACACGTCAAACTCGAAGTCGGCGGTATAGGTGCCCACCGGCCAAGCCGTGGCGGGTGTGAAGATGCCAGTGGCGTAATCGAGATCGCCAGTAATCGGTGCGCCATCGCAGTACAGCGCGAACGTTCCCGGCACCGGGGCCTGGATTAGCCGCACGGTTTCCTGCCCGCCGAAGGCGTAGGTCTTGACCAGCTGCAGCGGCTCAGTGGTCCCGGGCGTCGGGTGCTGGATCTCACTGGTGCCGATGTAGTCGTTGTGATCGCGGAACCGGAAGGCATGGAGCCGGCCGGCACAGGCGTGGTAAGCGGCCAGCACCGCATCCCGGGCTTCGGGCAGGAAGTTGCTGTACTGCGCCGAGTAGCGGTGGCGCGGGTACAGCCACTGGCGATTGCGCTGCTCCCGCCCGTTGGCCAGGTTGACGATCAGCGTGTTGTATTCCGGGCCGCCGGAGAACCCGAACGCCACCCGGTGATCAAGGCGTGCATCGATGAACATGATCAGCGGCCCCCGGTCCGTGACATACCGCGCGCCGCTTGCCGGCCCTGCTTGCGGTGGAACTGCTCTTCAGTGGTGCGATCCATCCGGCCCTGAATCGTCGTGTTGAAATACTGGATGGGTGCACGGCCGGCGCCGCCGCCTTCTGCCAACGGGGTGACGTGGCCACCGCGATCACCTGCCATCAACCAGGTGCGACCACCAGCGCTGTACAGCTCCGGGCCCTGCTCGTTGACTTCGTAGAAGCGGCCGGGCTGGGTGGATCCGCCGACGGCGCGACCACCGCCGAACATGGCGCCGAAGATGGATGACATGAACCCGCCCGCCGGGCTGCCTGCACCGGTGGTACCGAAGCCGCCCAGCAGCCGTTCCATCAGGTTTTCAGCGACGATCTGCAGCAAGCGCCGGTGCAGGCTACCCAGCGCATCCATAGCCGCGTCCTTGAAGCTCTTGGCGCCGCTGGCCCAGTCGGTGAGGAAGTTCGCGCCCTCACTGCGGACAGCATCCATCGCGGAGATGACGTCTCGATTGGCCTCACGTGCCTGCTGCAGCTTCTCGGTCGTTTCAATGATCGCCCGGCCCAGCGCCTCCTCCGCGGTGACGCCGGCCCACTTCAGGTTGTTGTAGATCTCCTGCGCCTCGGCCGACATGCCGAGCATCGCGATTTCATCGTTCAGGTCAGCCAGCAGCTGTTGGGCCGACTTCGTGCGGCGCTCATCAAGGCGCGCAAGATCGTCGGCGACCTGCTTCTCGGCGGACATCATGTCCAGCCGCTGCGCGTTGGTGACCAGTAGTTCCTTCTGCGCCGCGGTGAGGTTGGCCATGGAGCCGAGCGTGGTCTGGTAGACCATGCGCGCTTCCTCACCCTCCTTGCCGAACAGCGCGATGCGCTCGTTCTGCTGGTCGATCAGGCTCTGGTAGGACTTGGCCAGCGCCTCGGCCTCGCGCTGCTCGTCGGTCTTGCCGGCCTTGCCAGCTTCCCTCCCCTTACCTCCAGATCCGCCGACAGCGAGCGCCTTCTGCAATCGGGCCTGCAGCTCTGCTGCATGCTTTTCCGCGGCAATCTCACCGGCTGATTTCTTGAAGAACCCGATCGGCTCCTCTTCCTCGCCAGCCATGATGACGCGGGGGGGCTTCGCTGGCCCGCCGCCGAAAGCGTCGTCGACTTGCTTATCCCACCCGGCAGAAGCATCGGCATACAGCGCGGCGGCGCGCTGGAAGTCGCCAGTCATGAACAGCACCGCCGCGTGCGCCTGCGCCATGACCGTGGCGATGGTCTCGCCCACCAGCTTGAACGCGGTGACGACGAACCCGGACATCGCGGCGATCACGCGTAGTCCGTCAGCGATACGGGCCGCTGTGCTACTGACCCCGTTCCCATCCTTCGACAGCTGCACGAAGTTGTCGGTCAGCTTCACCAGATCGGGCAGCAGGTCCGTGGCAACCTGCAGCGCCAGCCCAAGCACGGCGGATTTCAGCCGAGTGAGGTTGTCGTTGAACAACTCTGCCTGCTGACCGGCCGTGGTGGATACATCCAGCCCAAAAATGCGGGCCTCCTCGCCCGCGTCCCGGATGGCCTGACTGCCATCCTTGATCAGCGGGATCATGTCCTGGAAGCTTTTGCCGAAGATCGCAAAGCCGGCAGCCATGATCTCCGGCGAACCCTTCAGCGCGGCGAAGCGGTCGGCGAACTCATACAAGATTTCATTGGACTTGCGCATCTTGCCGCTGGCGTCGGTCACCTTGATGCCCAGCGCCTCGAACATCTTGGCCTGCTCGCCAGTGCCGCTCATCGCCGCGGCCTGCGACTTGGTCAGCTTGCCAAGGGTGGAGGTCAGGGTCTCCATCGACACGTCCGCCAGCCCACCGGCATAGGTGAGGCGTGACATCTCCTCGGTCGGCAGCCCGACCTTCACCGAGGCCTTCGACAGTGCGTCCATGTCGTCGATCGCGGACTTGATCGCGGCGCTGGCCGTGGCAACGCCCGCCGCGATGAACACTCCGACGGCCTTACCCGCCTGCCTCGCCTGGTCCTCGTACTGCTTCAGCTCCGCCTTCCAGCGCTTCGCCTCTTTCTCGACGATGCGGGAGGCACGCCCCATGTCGGATTCGAATTGCGCCATCGCCGCGTCGACGATGATGCTGACCTTGCCCAGTGACATGGGAACTCCTCAAAAAGAATGCCCGCCGAAGCGGGGTCAGGTTTGTGTCGGGCGACGCTCGACGTGGCCGATCATCTGCATCTCTTCCGGCGTGAGCCTCCAGCAGGTGCAGGGGAGCCCCACAGTTCGCGTGGCAGCAGGAAGTCTTGGAAAGAAACGGCCGATACCCCTTGCGGCCGGGTCGCGTTGAACACGCGTGCGGCGATCTGCGCCAGGATCATCTCGATCCGCTGATCCGGCGGAAGCTCTCTATCGACAAAAGCCCGATAGGCGTCCAGCTGCCATGCCGGCCACGTCAGGATTTCCCCCAGCGGCACCTTCAGGTCGAACGAGAGCCGCAGCAGGAAGCGCAGCCAGGGGTCGGCCGTTACTGCTTTTCCGCGCCGGCCTCCTCCAGATCCTTGTTCACGTCATCGGCGTGCTTGGCCAGCTGGGTGACCAGCCAATCCGGCAGCGCCTGAACGTCCTCTACCTTGGCGAAGACCTGATTCCCGTCCTCGGTGACGTTGCAGAACTGCACCAACTGGTGCCTGTTGATCAGCATGTCGCTGATATCCAAGTCCATGGTGTTGTCCGCACCGACCTTCACGCGCTGGCCGCGCGCCAGCTTCACGCGCTCACCACCGGTGATCCGGCGGAAGTAGACATCCTTCGTCTTGCCTTTGTGCTCGACCGTGCGCTTCTGCGGGCCTTCGCCCTCGAGCAGGTCGGCGAAGTAGTCGTTCTGTTTCTGGGACATGGTTCATTTCCTTGCGGACGGGTTCCAGCCGGATGCGCCACGGCGAACAGCGCAGAGCCGGCAGGAACCCGAATGCGGTAGCCGTTCGGGTGAGCCGTTGAGTGGTTGCGGGGTCAGGTCTTCCAGACGCGGGTCATCTCGCCGGAGATGCCGAGCGCGACGTTGGCGGTGACCACTGCGTCCAGGCCGACGGACTGGCGGAATGCCTTCACCGAGGCGAGGAACTTCTGGGAGGTACGGTCGGTGGCCGGCGGCTGTGCCAGGTCCAGACTGCCAAGCACGGCGGTGGCCGCGGCGCCGGAGCCGGCGCCACCCGTGAGGGCGACGGTGGGTGCAGAGGTGTAGCCGGTGCCCGGATTGGTAACGATGATCGCGGTGACCGCGCCGCCAGAAACGATTGCCGTTGCAGCAGCGCCGGTGCCGCCTCCTCCGGAGAATGCAACGGTCGGGGCGGTCGTGTAGCCGGTTCCAGCCGTACCGATGGTGACGCTGCCGACGCCCTTGGTGGCCGTCGGCGCAACGCCCACGCCATCGCTATAGCCGATGACAAACACGCGGCGCGCGTCGGTGCCGGCAAGGGCTTCGAGCTTCTGGTGGGATGCGCCCTTCGGGTCGACATTCACAGTCAGGCCGAGGTCGCCGTTATCCGGCAGGCCCGCCAGCTTCTCGACGGCCACCGAATCCAGGTTGGTGGTGATGATGTCGTTGGACTGCTTGCCGAAGTCGCCGTAGCCGGTGATGTTGCCGATCTTCAGCACTTCACTGCCGGGGGCTGCATCCGGATCGAGCATGTACAGCTCGGTGCCCTGGGTGCGGAGTTCATTGCTCATTGTTGGAACCCTCATGAAACCCCGGAAGCGGGGCACAAAAAAGCCCGCCGGGTGGCGGGCCGCATACGCTCTGTGAGCGATTCGGTTATCGGTTGATGTGGAAATGCCAGTCGCTGAAGTGGACGAACAACCTGGTCTCTGTGTCTTGCTCGGGGCCGTCGGCGATCAGACAGTGGCCGTCTAGCTCCAGCGCGTCGCGCACCAGCTCGGCGATCTTCCGGCACTGGCCCTCGGTCTCGGCCATCACCTTCACAGTCGGCCGGAACGTGTCGATGCCTGGCCGGCCCGCGACGTAGTTCTGGGGCGTGGTGGCGATCTCCTGGATCGTGATGTACGGCGCCACGGCGTTCTCAGCGGCGATGCCGCTCTTGTAGATGCTGGCGGCCGGCACGAGCGCCAAAAGCGCAGGGGTCGCCGCCAGCAGCATGTAGACCGGGGATTCCATAGCCATCAGCGGCCCACCTTCTTCTCTGCCATCTCCACCGCGCGCAGGAACGCATCACGGAACGCGCGCACCGCCTGCTCGCCCTTCGCCTCCAGCGCCGGCCGCAGGAACGGCTTGGCCTGCATCTTCACGGTGCCAAGCTCCAGAAAGCGCCCATAGAACACCTTTCCGGCGGTGCGGACCCTCTGACCGGCCCGGCGCGCCCGGCGGTTGCGGACGTTGTCGGCGAGCCGCCGTGTGCCGCCCTTCATGCCCACGTCATAGCGCTCGGTCACGCCGGCCGCCTTGGGATTCGAATGCCGCTTCGTGACGATGTTGTCGCGCAGGGCGCCTGACCGAACGGCAACGCGCGCCTGCGCCTCGGAGCGGATCACCTTCGCCGCTTGCATCAGCGCATACCGCAGCGGCCCACCACCCTTGGAGCCGAGCGCCGGTGGCAGCGCGCGCAGGCGGTCGCCAATTTCCTTCAACCCGCGGATCTCAGCCATCGTTTACCCCAGCGCCCACCAGTAGCGTCATCATCCGGCGCGCGGTGGCGTCGACAATCGGCGGCGCCTTGATGCTCCAGACCAGGCCATCCCAGGCCACCCGCATTTCAGCGGTGATGCCGCAGATAGCGCAGCTCGAAGCGGCCAACCGTCTCGGCCCGGATGGACTCGGCGGCCAGGAACTCGCGGCCGGGCCCGCCGGTGAAGCTGGCCGGCACATCCGCGTGGACCTCGACCCACGACCATTCGCGGTCACCATTGGGCGCGACGACCAGCTGTCGCTCTTGGATCGCGATGCGATGGCGAAGCCGGCCGGATTTCATGGGAATACCTTGCGGAACGGGAACAGGAGGTTGTCCACCGTTGGGTTACCGATCAGCGGCCCGGCCGTCTGCGCCTCCCGGTTCTCGAACAGATCGCCAACCATCAGCAGCAGTGCGGAGCGGATTGCTGCCGGCACATCCGCTGGCGCGGTGCCGTACCCAGCCGTGAACCGAACCCGCACCGCACCAGACTCAGCGCGCGTGGACGGCCAAGTCGTGCCGAATGCGGGCAGCAGGCGGCCGTTCTCGCCCGCATCGACCTTGTAGGCAGACGACGAGAGTGTCTGCTCCGCGCCTGCCGGATCGATGTACGTCACCGACGTGACCGCCTTGAGCGGTGGGAGCGGCAGGCTGATCGCCGCGCCCCCGAAGGAGTCCAGCGACAGTTCCCACTCCTGCTCGACGAGCGCCCGACCCAATACGCCGGTCACCCCATCCAGGTGCGACACGGCGCCGGCGATCATGCCGGCCAGCTTGGAATCGTGGCCGGAGCCGAACAGCTCGAGGTGATCGCGGGCTTCACCGACCGTGATCGGTGTGGCGCTCGGCGGTGAAATCTGGCGCAGACGCATAGTCATCTCCAAAGCACTGACGACAGGGGCCGGATATCCGGCCCCTGCGATCAATCCTCTGCGGAATCCTTCAGGGACTCGGCGTACTTCACCGCGGCGGGATCAGCGTCCAGCACGCCGGGATTCCCATTCAGGGTTTCAGAATCGACGGTGATCACGTCGTTCGGCTGGCGGGATTCCCCATCGATCACGCCGGCCACCAGCACTCGCGCCTTGACCTTCTTGCCACCTTTCGGCGGCGGTGGGGGCGGCGGTGGGCTCCCGGCATCGCCTTCAGCCTTCAGGGCGTCGACGCTCTTCTGGAGCATTTCATCACGCTGCTCGGCCTCAAGCTTGTTCCAGTCCTCGGCAGACAGGCCGGAGGCGGCATGCGCGTATGCGACAAGGTTGCCGAGGGGAATGGCCCGGCCCTCCGCCAGTTCCACTGTGGCGGGGAAGCTGTCGGACCCATTGAGTACCACTGCGGGGGCGCTGTTCGCCGCGCTGTTCTTCTTGGACATAGCCGTTTCCTCTATCAACGAAGGGGCGCCCGGCCGAAACCGGGCGCCGCACATGCCTGTGATCAGGCGATGGCCGCGATCAGGTCGCGGAGTTCTGGTAGTACTTGACGGTGGCGCCCGACGTATCGAGCAGATTGCCGCCGGCGCGCTGCCAGGCCAGGAAGCCGACCTGCCCCTTCTTGGTGTAGGCCGAGTCGGTGAAGCGGAACAGCGTGGCTGCCATCACGTCGCGGATGCGGTAGTTCGACAGGCGACCGAACAGGATCGACTTCGCGTTCGCCGCCATCACCGCGACATCCTGGTTGACGGTGATCGGGCGGTTCAGCACGGTGGCCGGGGCGGAACCAAAGTCCGGCACGAAAATCGGGCGGCCTTCCAGATCCTTCAGCTTGCGCAGCACCTTCACGGATGCGTCGTTCATCATGAAGCCGACGCCCGGCGCGTTGCGATAGGCGGGATCCACCGCATGTTCCAGATCCACCAGGTCGTCGTAGGTGACGGTGGCGGTCTGCCCGGTCGCGCCCACCTTACCGGAGGAGGAGGCGGTCACGATGCCGCGCGGCTGGGCGGTGCCGGTGCCGGTGGTGAAGTACGTGTTCTGGATGCGGGCCAGACGCTCGGCCAGCAGGTCCACCACGATCGAATCGATGTCCAGCTGCGAGTCCTGCAGCAGCTCCAGCGGCACGGTAACCACCTTGGAGCTGAACTTGTAGGTGTTCAGCGCCACCGTGCCGAAGGCCGGATCCTGGTCAGCCGCCGACGTGTTCTCGGCCACCAGCTCACCGGTGTTGCCAGTGTCGTCCATCGCCGGCCAGTTCATCGGGTTGCCCTGGGTGGTCGCAAGGGGGGTCGCCACATCACGCATCCCGCCGAAGGCCTTCATGGCCTTGATCAGCTCGGCAGCCACCGACGACTCCACCGAATAGCCACCCTCAGCCGGCGTGGAGGTGGACATGGTGTTGCGGACGGTCTGCCATTCCTCGGCCGACAAGGCGTTGTCGCCGCCGCGCAGCCACTTGTTCAGCAGGGCATTGCGGACTTCCTTGCCATCGACCTTGTCGACGATCTCGATGCCCAAGTCGCGGGCGCTACGCTCGACGTCCAGTGCATTGACCTTCTCCAGGCGGTCGATCTCGGCCTCGATGCGGCCGATTTCTTCCATGTTGGCGTCGTAGGTAGTCTGGTGTTCCGGCTTCCAGTTGGCGCCGGTGTTGTTCTCCAGCAGATTGCGGGTGTCCTTCGCCAGAGCGGAACGGCGCTCCCGCAGAGCCTGAATCGACTTGCTCATTGTGTTTTCCTCGTGGGCATAAAAAAGCCGCCTTTCGGCGGCAGGGTTACGCGCGGGAGCGGTTCCTACGCGGATTTCTTCTTTTCGTGCACGGCCAGCGCGCGAAAGCGGTGCGCGTGCGCCAAGTCCTGATCCGATTCTTCCTGGCTGCCGACCACCTCGGGCACTGCCTCGGGCTGCAGCTCAGCCGGCGGGCGGTCGTAGGCCGACAGGTTCCAAGTGCGGGCCTTCGCGGTTCCGGACTCACTGCCCCCGGCAATCCTGTTGGCGAAGCCGTGTTCCACTGCCTCGGCCGCGGTGAAGTAGGTCTCGTCGTCCATCCACTGCTCTACCTGGCTACGCTCGGCATTCACCTTGCCCATGTAGTCGTCGACGATGGACCCGTCCACCTTTTCCAGCAGGTCGGCGGTTTCGCGCAGGTCGTGGCGATTGCCAAGGGCGAAGGTCCACCCGTTGTGGATCATCACGAAGGCGCCCTGCGTGATCTCGATCTCGTCGCCATGCATGGCGATGAAGGAGGCAGCCGAGGCGGCGATCCCGTCGATATGGACAATGATCCTGCCTCGTGTTTCTTCAGCGCCGCCACCATGGCGCGACCCTCGAACACATCACCGCCGGGCGAGTTGATATGCAGATGGATGGTCTTACCGTTCAGCGGAGCCAGGTCGCGGGCGAACTGCTTGGCGGTCACGCCGCCATCGGTCCACCAGTCATAGCCGATGATGTCGTACAGGTAGACGGCGACCTCGTTGGAGTCCTCCCGGGCCTCGATCCGGTACTCGCGCGGCGCGTTGCGGTTAAGCGCCTGCAGCCGGAGCAGTCGGTTCATCATCTTGTTCATCAGGCTTTTCCTTGTCATCCGGCTTCTTTGCTGCTGCCGTGGGTTTGAACAGCACGTCACCACCGGGGACCGGCGGCAGGTTCTTCAGGGCGCGCACTTCGTTGACCGTCATCCAGCCCTGCGCGCCCGGCCCGCCAAGCGCCTTGCCGAAGTACTCGGCCTGCGACTTGGAGTCGCCTTCCAGCTGGCCGTCGACGTTGAACTCGACGAAGAATCGGTCCAGCCGCGGGAACAGCTTCCGGTTCAGCTCCTGCGCATATCGGTGCAGGTGCGGGCGCAGCGCATAGCGGACGAACCCCTGAGACATCTGCTCGATGCCGCTGCCCCAGCTGGTGCTGGCGGTCGTTTCACCTATCATGTGCGGCGGAACGCCGATCGCCCGGGCAATATCCACCACCTGAAACCGGCGCGACTCCAGCAGCTGCGCATCGGCCGCCGTCATCGACAGCTCCTGCACCTCAAGGCCTTCGGTCAGAATCAGCGGGATCTTGCTGTGACCCTGGCCGCTGCCGTACTTGGCGACCCATGCATCACGGAACTCCCCCTGCTGCTGAAGGCTCATCGCCTTCGGCGCTTTGACTGCGTACTGGATCGACGCACCACCGCCGAACGTCAGCGCGGCGTGTTCATCTGCCTTCAGTGCAATGCCGATGGCCTGCCGGGCGCCCAGGGCGATGACCGACGGAGAACAGGTGCCGTTGAAGCCGAAGTTCGGGAAGTGCAGAACGTCGTCCTGGTCGGCAACGAAATAACCGGTGCTGCCATCGGCCATTTGATCGTGGATCTTGTAGAGCAGGCGCTGGCCGCTGCGGGTGATCTCGACGTTGTCGCGCGGCACCGGAATCACGTTCGTCACCGCCGGCGAGTACTTGTGCGCGCGCACCAGGTAGGCGATTCCGTCCCCGCGCAGTAGGGTCTGGGACATGATGAACTCCCAGAAGGTGGCAGCGCTGAAGCGCTCGCACGGCTGCTCATTGAACAGCCACCAGTAGTCGTGATCGCCAGCCTTCTCCCGGCCGCGCCGGCCATCCTCTCCGACCGTCTTCCGGTAGAAACTGCACGGAGTGGTGGCGATCGCACCGGCCAGCAAGCGCACGCCCGCATAGACGGCGGCCACCTTCATGGCCGTCCGCTCGTTGACGACGGCGCCGGAGTCCGTGGCGCTGGCGCCGAAGATCTGGCCCATCCGGATGGCATCGGACGATGGAACGTCCTGGTATTCAACCAGCGCGCGCACCCCGGCAGCCACATGCGCCGCGCGATCCATGGCAAGCGCAGCACCGAGGCGCTCGCGGGCGATTTGTGCGGTCAAAGTGATACTCCCGTCAGAGCGCAACAAAGCCCTGTTGAATGGATTCCGGTTCGGCCTCGCCGCCGCTGACGCCGATGGCCATCAGCAGCGCGACGATGTCGTCGATCTTTTCCGGCGACCGCTTCTTGTCGGGCGCCATGTTCAAGTTCTGATCTCGCCGCGCCACCAGATTCGCAGCACACCAGGTCAATACCGGATCGCCACCGTGGGTCAGCTGCCCGCCGATGTAGGCCCGTTCGAGATCCTGCATGGCCGGGTGGAACGACTTCGGCCCCTGCACGAACTCGATCATCGGCACATCTTCGGCAACCAACCGGTTCACCAAGTCCGAGGCATTCCAGCTGTCGTAGCCGATCGCCTGGATGTTGAAGCGCTCCCGCGCCTCCAGCACCGCGGCCTCGATCACCGCGTAGTCGGTCACCTCACCTTCGGTCTGCTCGATGTGCCCGGCAGCAACCCAGCCCGCATACGGCACGGTTCCGCGCTCGGTGCGCTGCGCCACCGCTGCAGCAGGAACCCAGCGCCTGCCCCACGTCAGTATCCGGTCGTCCAGCTTCCAGATCAGACGGAACGCCGTGAGATCGCGGGTGCTGGCGAGGTCGAGCCCGCCCCAGCACGGAACGTCGAGCAGCTCCTCGAGATCCACTGCACCATCGCAGGCCTTCCACTTCGGCAGCAGGATCCAGCCGCCAGCTACTGCCGCCGGCCGGTTCAGCCGTTTGATCTGGAACTCGGCCAGCTTCGACGGCATCGCCTTCGCCTCGACCGCCTCCTTCCGGATCGCTGCGATCAGATGCGGGTTGCAGTCCGCCAGCGGATTCGCCTTTCGCCACGCCGACTCCGCGAAGTCGCCGTCCTCCTCGTCGACTGCGAAGAACACCGCCAGGAAGTGGTCGGCCGTGTCGCCGAACACGCCCTGCAGGAGCTGCTTGGCGAACTGCCGCATCTCGCCCCACGGGCCGGCGTTGGTGTAGCCCTCCGTCGTGGTGTAGAGGAACAGCGGATTGCTACGCGCGCCGGCTGCTGAGGTCAGCACGTTCAACAGGTCCGGCGTCTTGTGTGCGTGGATCTCGTCCAGGCCCACATGCGACGGGTTCAAGCCGTCTTGTGTCGACGCCTTTGCGTGAATCGGTTTGAAGCTGGCCCCGGTCTCGAACCGCGCGATCGACTTGGCGAACGTCTCCAGCCCGAAGGCCTCGCGCAGGTCGGCGGTCTTTTCGACCATCCGTTTCGCCACGTTGAAGATGATCGACGCCTGGGGGAACGTGGTCGCGGCGCTGATCACCTGCGCCCCTTCCTCTGGCTCGCAGCACTCGCAGTACAGCAGGATGCCCGCCGACAGCGTGGACTTGGCGTTCTTGCGCGCTACTGCAAACAATGCCGAGCTGAAGCGCCGCGGGTAGAACTTCGAACCATCGGCCAGCGTGGTCGCGCCGGTCGACTTGCGGAACCCGAACAGCTGGACAACGAAGAAGACGTGGGACGGGTGCAGGACGATGTCTGGCTTTTCCCACTTCCCCTCGACGTGCGGCAGTCGCTCCAGGAACCGGCACGGATCCGCCGCGTGCCATTCGTCGAAGTGGAACGGTGCCCCGCGCTTCTTTGCCCGCTTCAGGTCATCGAGGAACCGCTTGGCGCCGAGCCGAAGCAGCTTCCCGAACTCCCGCCCCTTCTTGTCCGCTACCGCCCGCCGCGCATAGTCGACCGCGATGGCGACATAGTCCCGCTCCTCCCCTTCAGCGCTTCCCGACCCCGGTGAACTTGTTCCCCGGTTTCGTCGTGTCGCCATTGGGCTTTACCTTTCCTTGCGCAACCGGCGTCAGGCCGAAGTCATTCATCAGCCCGCGAAGCTGCGCCACCATGGACGCGACCGGAGCCAAGCCGGCGGCATACATCTGCACCACATTCCCATGCAGGGCGCACAACTGGCCAAGCGCCGAAATACCGGCCTCGGTCAGCAGCTTGTTCGCATGGAGGATCGGAGCCAGCCGGTCCCACTCCTTGATCGCGTGAGCGTTCGGCAGCCAATCCGGCGCCGGCGGGATCTCTTCCACCAAGGGCAAATCGACAGCCGCCGACCCTTCGCGATCCGGCCGGTCCGTCCCGGCAACGATCTTCAGGTTTGAGGGCTTGCGTGGGTTTGCCATGGTCCTACCTGCGGGGTCTCGCTACCTCTGAAAAATCGAATTTTCCCAACTGACGGTGCAAATAAATGGCTGGGCGCACGTGTCGAGAAGGGGCCGCTCCAGAGTTTTGACCTCCCCCCCCTGCTCATCTCAGCCGGTCGTTCCATCCATGTATCGGTGGGCGGCGGGCAGATGGATCTGGCCGTCATCAGCAGTCGTCACATCGATCATCTGGTCCTGCTCGCGGTCCTCGATCAGAACGCCGGTCAGGCCCTGCACCACCAGCGTCAGCTCCTGCACGGCGGCGGTCAGCTCCCGGACGACCTGGGCATCTGCCGGAACTCCGGTTGGGCAATTCGCAGTCCATGTGATGTTCATGCCCCACCTACCTTCACACCAGCAATCCGGCACAGTGCGCGCCGCCACCACTTAGGGCGTGGGCATATAACGTCAGCCACGACCCCGGACAGCTCACCCAAGCGGGGGAGGCAGTGAATCTCAGCGCGCCACACGTCGCCTGGTTCGCACGACAGCGAAAGTCGCGTGATGCCCTGCAGCTCCGAGCCATCAGCAAGCACAACCCTTGTCCCACTCGCCAGCGAGGGATTCCCTGGCTTGCTGTCTGGGGGAATGATCGTTACCAGATTCATGCCTTCACCTTCCTGTTCCCGAATCCACCGTCCTCTGCTGCGGTCTTCCTGCTGTGGCATGGAGCGCACAGGGGCTGCAGGTTGGTCATGTCGTTGTTGCTCGGATCACCATTGATATGGTCGACGTGGTTTGCACCGCGGGTGTAACCCTTGCTGGCGCAGATCCTGCACAGCGGCTCATCAGCCAGGATCGCGGCCCGAAGCCGGCGCCATGCCGCACTGTTCGTAGGTAGCGTGCGCTTGGCCTGCCGGTCCACCTGCGGCGGCGTGTGCCGCCTGGTTGCCGGGGCCGAGGGCCGGTGCTTCTGCGGGGCGGCCGGCATCAGAACTCCTCCACATCCCAGCCGCCACCTTCCTTCTTGGCCTTCACCCGAACGGCGATGAAGCGGAATGGATACTGGGCCGCGGCGATCTTGATCTTGGCCCTGGCATCGTCCTGCCAGAACCCTTTGACCTCGTGCATCTCCATCACCCCGTCGGCGGCCATAACAGCGAAGTCCGGGGTATAGAACGTGCTGTCGGCGAGGCGCAGCTTGATGCCCTCGAACCGGTGCCATTGGATCTCGCCAGCATGCTCCAGCGCGCGCAGCCGGTCGGCATACGCGGCCTCTGTCCGGTTCATCTGGCCGGCCTTCAGGCGCCCAAGCGCCAGATGCCCACCGCTCTTGCTCCGCCTCATCACCGCCGCTTCGGCCATGACCAGGTACCCGGAATCAGATCTGCACCGGACGAACAGCGACAAGTCACCCAGTGATCGTCATTGCCATCCAGCAGCACCTTCAGATTCACGCGCCCATCGTCGAGGACCCGCACGATAACCGCCGGGCAGCCATCACCAGCGGCGACACAGCTCCCCTCATGGACCTGCACTCCAGGAGTCAGCCGCTCATCGATCAGCGCGTCCTGCTGTTCGGCCTTGCCTATCCGCCGCGCATTGATGATTCGTGCGTCGAGCTCACTGAGGCTGTAGAGCACCATTCGGCCAACCCGAGCAACGCGCGCCCTCACTGCCGGTCACCTGCGATCACGGCCTGGCAGGCCCGGAGCTGATCGTCCGCGTCTCGGCCGATTCGAACAATTCGCCCCGCAGCCTCTGCTCGTACTGCGGCTGCCGCATCACGTTCGACGGTGCTGGCGACGGCTTCGGACAGTAGTCGGGTCTCACAGCCGGCCCACTCTTGCCGCAGGCGGACATTGCCAGCACGCAGGTCAGCAACAACAGCAGCAGGGACGGCCGCGGCCGCTTCCCGGTCTTCTTCATGCTTTGCTCCGATATCGGCCATTGCCTGGCCTTGGGATTGCTCGATGGCCCGGGCGCCCTGCACTGCCTCGACCTGCTCCACCAGCTGCTTCACTTCCTGCCGGCTCTCGGCCAGATCGGCGGAGCGGTCGCGCCACTCGCGGCCAACCAGGCAGCCCAGCAGGAACAGGCCGATGCAGGCGAGGATGTGGGCGCGGGTGATCACTGGGGCACCTCGATGTTGTGCCGGCGCAGCTCAGACTCCAGCCGCTGTATCCGCAAGGTCAGCTCGTAGACCTTGGATTCCGCATCCCGGCGCGCCTTGCGCTCTTCGTCCAGTCCTTGCTCCAGCGCCACAAGTCGCTGCTCCTGCGCGTTGATGCGGTCACCCTGCTGATTCACCAAAGCGTCGTAGGACTTGCCGTCGGTGCTGATGAATCGGTCCCAGAGGAACTTGCCCAGCAGCGCGATACCGCCGCCCACTGCCACATCGGAGCCGGTCATATCGATCACTCGCCAACCTCGCCGCCTGCGAACACCTTCGCTTCATCGGCCCGGCGATTCACCAGCCCCTGCATGCGCTTGCCAGAGGCCAGTGTCCAGACGCCGAACTGCTTGCCGGCCGCCTCGGTCTTGCCCTCGTTGAACAGGCGCAGCAGCGTGGAACCCTCGAAGCGTTTGAGCCCGATGTTGAAGGCCAGCGAGGCCATAGCACCCAACTGCTTGTCCGTGGCCGGGCGCTTGAGCATGCGGCGCACGCCGTCCACGAACCGATTCACGTCCTGCTCCAGACGCTGCTCCGCCTGCTGCTGCGTCCACACGGTGCCGCGGCGAATGCCGGGGCCGGTAGCGCCATAGCCGATGGTCCACGGATCACCGCCGCTGGCAGGATCAGGGTACGCGGTCAGGCGGCAGCCCTCCCACTTCCGCACGACGGCGGCTGCGTTGTCGTATGCGGACATGGTTGCTCCAAGTAATAGGCGCCCGTCACCGCAGCCGGCTGGCTCGATGATTGGTCCGGATCGGGGGACGGGCGGAAACGAAGAAGCCCCGGCTTTCGGCCAGGGCTTTGGTGACAATTATTGACGGTCGCAGATTTCGACCATTTGGTGACGTCACTTTCAACTAAGAACTATGGGATCAACTTTTCCGCGTGCCCCCTCATGATCACATACGGTCTCATGAGTGGGTTTACAAAGCGATACCGGAATTTTCGCTCTGTTCCGATGCGAGTAATAACTGGGCCGCGCCCCTCCTCACTGAACTCTTTGAGGTGACGCGCGTAGTTCGGAATGTCCAGTGGACGTTTGGCAATAGCAGTCACCGGCGCACGCACAGCAGCCGCAGTAAAATATCCCATCTCGTCAACTTCAGCGATTGCGCATGCCAACAACACCTGTTTATAGATGTTTCCTGGCTGCTGACTCTTGATCGCGACGTAATAGGCCGTTTTGATCGACTCTTGCCACTGATCCAGTGACTTGAGAATTCCTTCATCGGCATGCGCACGCCGAACAAGCGGAGAATTGTCAAAAACTGCCGTCTTCGTGGCATTCAGAGCGAGCAGGTGGGCTATGTATGGCAACCCTTGGGACAGATTGCGCATATGGGCTTTGGCAGAGTCCTCGATTGCCATTCCTAGCCTTGCCATGCCCTTATCAAAGATCTGGTCGATTTCAGCATCTGTCATTCGCGGCATTGGAATTTGGACCAAAGCACGCTCAATGGATAGGTGGCCCTCAATCAGCTCCGATATGGATTCAGCAACACCGATCAAAAGTATCGACGCACTGACTCCAAAATCCGATAGACCCTTGATCGTATCGGCGACCAATGCCTGGACCGACTTGCTTTCAATTCGATCGAACTCGTCAAGAACAATTAGAACTGGCCTAACTGCGCTTAGTTGTGCAAGAACTCGGCGGACATCATCCGGCTGCACTT
>NZ_BAZI01000014.1 GCF_001310775.1 Stenotrophomonas pictorum JCM 9942 | reverse complement strand
CATGCCCGGCCGGGCGGTGTACGACTACCATGCCCGCCTGCACCCGGACGCCCTGCGCGGAGCCCGCATCGGCGTACTGCGCCCCGCCCTGGTCGAACAGCCCGAGATCGCCGCAGTGTTCGCCCAGGCCATCGCCGCCCTGCGCGATGCCGGTGCCACGGTCATCGAAACCCGCATCCCTACCGAGGGCCAGTGGGAGCAGGACGAGCAGACCCTGCTGCTGTATGAATTCAAGGCCGGGCTGGAGCGTTACCTTGGCACCGCCAAGGCGCCAATCCGCACGCTGGAACAACTGATCGCCTTCAATCACGAACATGCCGCACGCGAAATGGCGCACTTCGACCAGGATCTGCTGGAGCAGGCCGCCCGCCAGGCCCCCTCACCGATCCGGCCTATATCGCCGCCCGCACCCGCGCACGACGTCTTGCTGGTCCGCAGGGGATCGATGCCGCCCTGCAGGCAGACAGACTGGATGCACTGATCGCCCCGACTACCGGCACCGCATGGCTGACCACGCCCGGCCAGGGCGATGCATTTCCCGGCGGCAGCTACAGCGCCGCAGCCGTGGCCGGCTATCCGAGCCTGAGCGTGCCGATGGGGCACGCCAATGGCCTGCCGCTGGGGCTTCTGTTCATGGGAACGGCCTGGAGCGAGCCCAGGCTGCTGGCGCTGGGCTACGCCTATGAACAGCTCACCCAGGCCCGGCGGCCACCGGCGTTTTCCGCCAGCCCCGCCGCGCCGGCCCGCCGACACTGAGTCCGACGGGCGCCACTCACGGGGCGGACTGCCCCTGCTTGCGCACGATCGCCATGGCAATTTCCAGCGACTGTTCGTAGTTCAGCCGCGGATCGACAGTGGAGCGGTAGGCACGCTCCAGATCACGCTCGGTCAACTCGCGTGCGCCGCCGGTGCACTCGGTCACATCCTCCCCGGTCAGCTCCAGATGCACGCCTCCCAGACGCGTGCCGGCTGCGGCATGCAGATCGAAGGCCAATTCCACCTCGCCGCGGATATTGTCGAAGCGGCGGGTCTTGTAGCCATTGCTGGTGCTTTCGGTATTGCCGTGCATCGCATCGCAGACCCACAACACCCGGCGCCCGTCGCGGCTGACCGCATCGAGCAACGGCGGCAGCTTCTCGGCGATCTGCGCCGCCCCCATGCGGTGGATGAAACTCAGCCGGCCCGGCTCGTCATCCGGATTGAGCACATCCATCAGCCGCAGCAACTGGTCCGGCTGCACCGATGGCCCGACCTTGATCGCGATCGGATTGCGCACGCCGCGCAGGTATTCCACATGCGCGCCATCCAGCGCCGCCGTACGCATGCCGATCCACGGGTAATGCGTGCTCAGGTTGAAATGGCCGTGCTGGCGCGGCACCTGGCGGGTCAGCGACTCCTCATAGGGCAACAACAGCGCCTCATGCGAGGTGTAGAAGTCCACCCGGTTGAGGTTGTGCACGGGCGCGCCGGCCAGCGTCTCCATGAAACGCACCGCATCGCCAATGGAGCCCACCATCTTCTGGTACTCGGCCGCCAGCGGCGAACAGCCCACCCAGCCCAGGTTCCAGTACTCGGGGTGATGCAGATCGGCGAAGCGCCATCGATCAGCGCCCGTACGAAGTTCATCGTCAGCGCCGAACGCGAATGCGCGGTGATCATCCGTTGCGGGTCGGGAACACGCGCCGCCTCGGTGAACTCCGGGGCGTTGATCACATCGCCGCGGTAGCTGGGCAGGGTCACGCCGTCGCGGGTTTCAGTATCGGCCGAGCGCGGCTTGGCGTACTGCCCGGCAAAGCGGCCGACGCGGATCACCGGCTTGCGCAGCCCATGCACCAGCACCAGACTCATCTGCAGCAGCACCTTGAGCCGGTTGGAGATTGTGGCCGATTCGCAATCGGCGAAATTCTCGGCGCAATCCCCGCCCTGGAGCAGGAAGCGTTTGCCCTCCTGCGCCTCGGCCAGCTGCTGCTTGAGCGCGAAGATCTCCCAGGAGGTGACCAGAGGCGGCAGCTGCCGCAATTGACCCAGCGCCGCTTCCAACGCCACCGGATCGGGATAGGTCGGCATCTGCAGTCCCGGCTTGCCACGCCAGCTCGACGGCGCCCAGCCGGATCTGGAACAGGATAAGCAACAGAAGGCGCAGACTGGTTCATGCAATTACCGGCAAGAGAGGAAGAAAGAAAACGACGCGGCGATCAGCGCGCCACCCGGCGCAAGCCGGCATACAGGGCCCACAGCCCCAGCAACACGAACCACACCAGACTCCACATCGGCATGGTCAGGCCCAGGAACTGCCAATCGATGTTGCCGCAATCACCGGTGCCGGTAAGCACCGTACGGAACACCTCGAACGGCCCCATGGTCTCGCTCAGGAAGCTCAACGGCGGGCCACAGCTGCTGCCGAGGTCCTTCGGCAGCAACTGCACATAGACGTGGCGCCCGGCGATGCCGGCCCCCACGCCTGCCGCGATCAGGGTCAACACGCCATAACAGGCGCGGCCAGCGCGGCTGGAAGGACCGTGCAGCGCGCCGAGCAGGAACAAGACGCCGACCGAGGCGAAGGCGATGCGTTGGTAGATACACAGCGGGCATGGCTCCAGCCCCATCTGGATCTGCATGTAGATCGCAAAGGCCAGCAACCCGGCACAGATCAAAAAACCCAGCAGGCACTGCGCACGGAAATTCCAACGCAACGGATTCATCGGCAACCCCCTTACAAATAAGGTCGCAAGAGTAGCAGCCCCCATGCCTTCCGGCAGCCGTCTTGCAGATGCCGGGTACGCAAACGCAAGAAGCCCGGCATAGGCCGGGCTTCCGCAGGATCCGTCGCTTGGCGAGTGCGCCGATTACTCGGCGACTTCCTCGGCCACAACAGCCGGACGGTCCACCAGTTCGACATAGGCCATCGGTGCGTTGTCGCCAGCACGGAAACCGCACTTCAGCAGACGCAGGTAGCCGCCCGGACGGTTGGCGTAGCGCGGGCCCAGGATGGTGAACAGGTTGCCGACGGCTTCCTTGTCACGCAGACGGGCGAACGCCAGACGGCGGTTGGCGACCGAGTCGACCTTGGCCAGGGTGATCAGCGGCTCGGCGACGCGACGCAGTTCCTTGGCCTTCGGCAGGGTGGTCTTGATCAGCTCGTGCTTGAACAGCGACGCAGCCATGTTCTTGAACATCGCTTCGCGGTGGGCGCTGGTGCGGTTGAACTTGCGGCCCGACTTCATGTGACGCATGAGTGTATTCCTTGGTTAATGATGGATCGTTGAACTTCGCTGTCGCCATCCAGGCGTTGAAACTGTGGACTGCGGATGGTCCTGGTCGTCCGTCCTGGACGACCTGCGTGCCGGCATCTGCACCGGTCAACGCGGGTACTGCAGACAACATTCCCCCACATGGTTACCCATGCGGGGGAATGGATTTTACTCTCAGCCGAGCATGCCGTGCTGGGAAACACCGGCCGGCGGCCAGTTTTCCAGCTTCATGCCAAGGGACAGACCACGCTGGGCCAGTACTTCCTTGATCTCGGTCAGCGACTTTTTGCCGAGGTTCGGGGTCTTGAGCAGCTCCACTTCGGTCTTCTGGATCAGATCACCGATGTAGTAGATGCTCTCGGCCTTCAGGCAGTTGGCCGAACGCACGGTCAGCTCCAGATCGTCGATCGGGCGCAGCAGCACCGGATCCACGCCATTGTTGGCCGGCTTGGCTGCACCGCGGTCGCGGTGGGTGAAGTCACCGAACACCGACAGCTGATCGCTGAGGATGTCGGCCGCGGTGCGGACAGCTTCCTCGGCATCGATCGTGCCGTTGGTTTCGATCTCGATGACCAGCTTGTCCAGATCGGTACGCTGTTCCACACGGGCCGCTTCCACCGAATAGGCGACGCGGCGAACCGGCGAGAACGAGGCGTCCAGAACCAGACGGCCGATCGCACGGGTTTCTTCGTCCGGACGACGACGCGCGGCAGCCGGCTGGTAGCCGAAGCCACGTTCGATCTTCAGACGCATGTTGATCGATGCATCCTTGGTCAGGTTGCAGATCACATGGTCGCCGTTGATCACTTCGACGTTGTGGTCGACCTTGATGTCGGCAGCGGTAACAACGCCCGGGCCCTGCTTGGACAGGGTCACGGTGGCGCTGTCGCCGGTATGCATACGGACTGCCACATCCTTCAGGTTGAGCAGGACTTCCAGCACGTCCTCCTGCAGACCTTCAAGGGTGGTGTATTCGTGCAGCACGCCGTCGATCTCGACTTCCGTAATGGCGAAGCCCGGGATGGACGACAGCAGCACGCGACGCAGGGCGTTGCCCAGCGTATGCCCGTAACCACGCTCCAAGGGTTCGATAACGACCTTGGCGCGGGTGTCGGTAAGGCGTTCGATCTGCGGGCCACGAGGACGCAGAACCTGGTTTGCGGTAACCGTCATGTTGCGGGTTCTCCTGCGAACCTCCGGTGCAACCCGGAGGTTCTCCATTGTGAATTACTTCGAATACAACTCGACGATCAGCGCTTCGTTGATATCCGCAGGCAGATCGGCGCGATCCGGCACGGCCTTGAAGATGCCGGCGAACTTGCCCGAATCAACCTCAACCCACGACGGACGCAGGTCGTGCTGGGCGGCAACGGTCAGGGCTTCCTGAACGCGCAGCTGCTTGGCAGCCTTTTCCGACAGCGCAACGGCATCGCCAGCCTTGACCTGGTACGAAGCCAGATTCACCGACTTGCCGTTGACCGTGACACCGCGGTGCGAGACCAGCTGACGGGCAGCCGGACGGGTCACTGCGAAGCCCATGCGGTAGACGACGTTGTCAAGACGGGTTTCCAACAGCTGCAAGAGGTTCTCGCCGGTGTTGCCCTTCTTCGTCGAGGCCTTCTTGTAGTAGTTGCGGAACTGACGCTCCAGCAGACCGTAGATACGCTTGACCTTCTGCTTTTCACGCAGCTGGGTGGCGTAGTCGGACAGCTTGCCCTTGCGGGCGGTAGCGCCGTGCTGGCCGGGCTTCTGCTCCAGCTTGCACTTGGAATCCAACGCGCGGGCCGGGCTCTTCAGAGAGAGGTCGGCGCCTTCGCGGCGGGCGAGCTTACAGGTGGGACCGATATAACGAGCCATTTCTTATCGCTCCCTTAGACGCGACGCTTCTTCGGCGGACGGCACCCGTTGTGCGGGATTGGCGTCACGTCGATGATGTTGGTGATCTTGTAGCCGACGTTGTTCAACGAACGTACGGCCGACTCACGGCCCGGACCCGGGCCCTTGATGCGGACTTCCAGCGACTTCAGGCCGTAATCCAGCGCAGCCTTGCCAGCCTTTTCGGCGGCAACCTGGGCAGCGAACGGAGTCGACTTGCGCGAACCACGGAAGCCAGCGCCACCGGAGGTGGCCCAAGACAGTGCATTGCCCTGGCGGTCGGTGATGGTCACGATGGTGTTGTTGAACGAAGCGTGGACGTGGGCGACGCCGTCAGTGACGACGCGCTTGATCTTCTTCTTGGTTTTTGCAGCAGCGGGCTTAGCCATTATTTAGGTCCCTTACTTCCTGATCGCCTTGCGCGGACTTGCGGGTGCGGGCGTTGGTACGGGTACGCTGGCCACGCAGCGGCAGACCGCGACGGTGACGCAGGCCGCGATAGCAGCCCAGGTCCATCAGGCGCTTGATTGCGATACCGATTTCGCGACGCAGGTCGCCTTCCACGATGTACTTGCCGACTTCGGCGCGGAGACGCTCGATTTCCGGCTCGGACAGTTCGCGGATCTTGGTGGTCGAAGCAACGTTTGCGGCTTCGCAAACCTTCTTCGAACGGGTACGGCCGATGCCGTAAATGCTTTGCAACCCGACCCAGACGTGCTTCTGGGCTGGCAGGTTGACGCCTGCAATACGCGCCATGACGCGGTTCTCCAGCTGAGTGATGGCCGAATGCGCACCAACAGGCGCGCCAATCCGGCAGGATGGATCAAAAAAGTTAATTAGCGATCTAACAAGGCCTCGGTTTGCTTTGAGGTCCGCATAACCCGAAGGTTCCACAGACCCGGCGTGGGGAGTGTGCCCACGCTCCGGCGCCGGATGTGCTTGGCAAAGTGATACCACCTCTGCCGCCCGCGCTACTCCTGCGCAGAACCACCACATCACACCCCCACCCGAGACCGCTGCGGGGGCCGCCCTTCTGTCTTGAAGACCCCAACGGGAACCGGAGGGGATCTTCTCGCTATGAAGCGGAAAGTATACCGGGTGAATCAGCCGCGCGCAAAACCGCCGCGGTTGCCGCCCTTCAGGTTGGCCTTCTTCAACAGGCTCTCGTACTGGTGAGACATCAGATGCGCCTGGATCTGCGCAATGAAGTCCATCACCACCACCACCACGATCAGCAGCGAGGTGCCACCGAAGTAGAACGAGGCGTTGAGCTGGGTGCGCATGATTTCCGGCAACAGGCAGACGATGACCAGGTAGGCCGAGCCGGCCGCCGTCAGGCGCGTCAACACACCATCGATATAGTCAGCCGTGGCCTTGCCCGGACGGATACCCGGAATCAGCGCACCCGACTTCTTCAGGTTGTCAGCGGTTTCCTGCGAGTTGAACACCAGCGCGGTATAGAAAAACGCGAAACCGGTGATCAGTGCAGCGAACACGATCATGTGCAGCGGCTCGCCCGGACCCAGCGCATTAGCCACTTTCTGCAGCCAGGTGGCCGAGCTGGCCTGGCCGGACCACATCGCCAGCGTGGCCGGGAAAGCCAGGATGCTGGAAGCGAAGATCGCCGGAATCACACCCGCCATGTTCAGCTTCAACGGCAGGAACGAGGTCTGGTTCATGTAGGCGTTACGGCCACCCTGACGGCGGGCGTAATTGACAGTGATGCGGCGCTGGCCGCGCTCGACGAACACCACGAAGTAGGTGAACGCCAGCACCACCAGCACAATCAGCAACAGCGAAATGAAGCTCATGTTGCCATCGCGGTACGCCTCGACGGTCTGGATCACCGCCGCCGGAAGGCCCGCGACGATACCGGCGAAGATGATCAGCGACACACCGTTGCCGATACCCCGCTCGGTGACCTGCTCACCCACCCACATCAGGAAGATGGTGCCGGCCGTGAGTGCGACCACAGCGGTCAGCACGAAACCCATACCCGGTGCGTACACCACCGGAGCACCGCCCGGCGACACCTGGTTCTGCAATGCCAGCGCGATACTGCCGCCCTGCACCACCGCCAGGAGCACCGCGCCGATGCGCGAATACTGCGTGATCTTGCGACGACCGGACTCACCTTCCTTTTGCATGGCCTTCAGGGCCGGGAAGATGTGGACCGCCAGCTGCATCACGATGGATGCCGAGATATACGGCATCACGTTCAACGCGAAGATGCTGAAACGGTGCAGGGCGCCGCCCGAGAACATGTTGAACATGTCCACGATTCCGCCGCCCTGCGCCTGCATCAGCGCAAGCATGGCATCGGGATTGACGCCCGGCACCGGCACATAACAGCCAATGCGATAGACGAGCAATGCCCCGAGTACGAACAGAAGACGCTGGCGAAGTTCCGTGAACTTGCCCATCCCGCCCGCGAGGTTACCGATGCCAGCTTGCGCCATGTTCCAGTTACTCCTGTACGCTGCCGCCGGCAGCTTCGATCGCAGCCTTGGCGCCGGCAGTTGCCGCAACACCCTTCAGGGTGAACGCCTTGCTCAGCTCGCCCTTCAGGACGATCTTGGCCTTCTTGGCAGTGGACGGGACCAGCTTGGCAGCACGCAGTGCCGCAAAATCGATCTCGCCAGCTTCCAGACGGTCCAGATGGTAGGACAGCACTTCAGCGGTGTCCTTGGCCGTACGGGAAACGAAGCCGATCTTCGGCAGACGACGCTGCATCGGGGTCTGACCGCCTTCGAAGCCGGCCTTGATCTTGCCCTTGCCCGAACGAGCGAACGAACCCTTGTGGCCGCGGCCGCAGGTCTTGCCAAGGCCGGAGCCGATGCCGCGACCGACGCGCTTACGCTCGGTACGCGCGCCCTCAACCGGGCTCAGTTCATTAAGACGCAAAGTCATGGTCAATTACTCCTCAACCTGGACGAGGTACTGAACCTTATTGATCAGGCCGCGAACCTGCGGGCTGTCCTTCAGTTCACGCACATCATTGAGCTTGTTCAGGCCCAGGGCACGCACCGACAGGCGGTGACGCGACTGGGTTCCACGCAGGCCACGCACCAGGCGCACCTTCACGGTCTTGACGTTCTGATCAGCCATGGTTGAGATCCTCCACCTTCTTGCCGCGCTTGGCCGCAATGCGAGCCGGCGACTGCACGCCTGCCAGACCCTTCAGCGTGGCGCGAACCAGGTTGATCGGGTTGCGCGAACCCACCGCCTTGGCCAGCACGTCCTTCACGCCAACCGCCTCCAGCACAGCGCGCATCGCGCCGCCGGCAATCACGCCGGTACCTTCCGAAGCCGGCTGCATGAACACGCGAGCCGCACCGTGGCCGTCCTTGACGGTGTGCCACAGCGTGCCGTTGTTCAGATCAACGCTGATCTGGTTCTTGCGGGCCTGCTCCATCGACTTCTGGATGGCGACCGGCACTTCGCGCGCCTTGCCGTAGCCGAAACCGACCTTGCCTGCACCATCACCGACCACGGTCAGTGCGGTGAAGGTGAACTGGCGACCACCCTTGACGGTCTTGCTGACGCGATTGACCGCGACCAGCTTCTCGATCATGCCATCGTCGACTTTTTCTTCGCGGTTGCGATCGCGATCGCGACCCCGCGACTGACGTTCTTCAGCCATTTCTATTCCTTGTTGTGTGGATTATGTACGGCTCGAAGCCGCTTATAGTTGTGGGACGAAACGTTGACTCGTCGGCCGCTGCATAAGAGCGGAGACGCCCGGCACAGCCCGTACCGGCAGGCAGGCGGAAAGGGGCCAACGGCCCCTTTCCCGATCCCTTAGAACTGCAGGCCGCCTTCGCGGGCTGCATCGGCCAGGGCCTTGATGCGGCCGTGGTAGCGGTAACCGGAACGGTCGAACGCGACCTTTTCGATACCGGCAGCCTTGGCGCGCTCGGCAATCATCTTGCCGACCTTGGCAGCTGCGTCGCAGTTCTTGCCGTTCTTCAGGCCTTCCATGACTTCGGCCTGGGCGGTGTTGGCAGCCGCCAGCACCTTGGAGCCATCGGCGGTGAAGACCTGTGCATACAGGTGCTGGCCGGTGCGCAGAACCGACAGGCGCGCCACACCCAGGGTGCGGATGTGCGAGCGGGTCGACTTGGCGCGACGCAGACGTGCAATGTTCTTGTTCATGTTCTTTATCCTCGAAAGCTGAAAACCTAGGAATTAGGCCTTCTTGGCTTCCTTGCGAATGATGACTTCACCGGCGTACTTCACACCCTTGCCCTTGTAGGGCTCCGGCGGACGGTAACCGCGGATCTTGGCGGCGACTTCACCGACAACCTGCTTGTCCGAACCCTGGACCAGAATTTCGGTCTGGGTCGGGGTCGACAGGGTGATGCCTTCCGGCGCCACGAACACGACAGGATGGGAGAAGCCCAGCGACAGGTTCAGGTCCTTGCCCTGCATGGCGGCGCGGTAACCCACACCCACCAGCTCCAGCTTCTTTTCGAAGCCTTCGGACACGCCCTGGACCATGTTGGCCAGGATCGAACGGACGGTGCCGGTCAGCGCGTCGAAGGAGATGTCCTTCGGGCTCAGCGTGGCAACGCCATTGTCGAGAGTGATTTCAACGCCAGCGGCCTTGTTCAGCGACAGGACGCCCTTCGGGCCCTTCACGGTCACAACTTCCGGCTGGATGGTCAGTTCAACGCCCTTGGGCAGGTTGATCGGCTTCTTGGCTACGCGGGACATAGTGGACTCCTTCCCTTAGGCCACGAAGCACAGGACTTCGCCGCCGACGCCCAACTGGCGCGCCTGCGCATCAGTCATGATGCCCTTGGAGGTGGAAATGATGGCGACGCCCAGGCCGTTGAGGACCTTCGGCAGTTCAGACTTGCCACGGTACTGGCGCAGACCCGAACGCGAGAAGCGCTTCAGGGTCGCGATGACCGGCTTGCCTTCGAAATACTTCAGGACGATTTCAAGCTCGGCCTTGTTGTTTTCGGTGTTGGTCACGCGCAGGTCGGTGATGTAACCCTCGTCCTTCAGGACCTGGGCAATGGCCACCTTGACCTTGGACGACGGGGCTTTCACCGTCTGCTTGCCAACCGCGGCCGCATTCTTGATGCGTACCAGCAGGTCGGCGATGGGATCAGTCATGCTCATGTAGATACCTTTGAGTGCACCGATATCCGCTTTCGCGAAAATCTCGTGTTTTCCTGGGATGGGCCAGGGCCCCTACCACACCAGCCAGCCGGTTTCGGACAGGCAAGGAGCGGGATTATACGACAAAAAGCCCGACTGGCGTCGGACTTTTTGAGTCACCTTCAGGTTGCCCTGCCGATGCTCCGGCCGGACCTCGCGGCCCGGCCGGAATTTCTTACCAGCTGGCCTTGCGCAGGCCCGGCACATCGCCGCGCATGGTGGCTTCGCGCAGCTTGTTACGGCCGAGGCCGAACTTGCTGTACACGCCACGCGAACGACCGGACAGCTCGCAACGGTTGCGGTGGCGGCACGGCGACGAGTCGCGCGGCAGCTTGGACAACTTCGTCGAGGCTCGATCTTCTCTTCGTAGGTCGCGTCCACCGAGGACACGATCTTCTTCAGAGCCGCACGCTTTTCAGCGTACTTTTCAGCCAGCTTTTTCCGCTTGATGTCGCGGTTGACCATGGAGGTCTTTGCCATTTCGGTATCCTCGACGAATCAGTTACGGAACGGGAACTTGAACGCTGCGAGCAGCGCCTTGGCTTCCGCGTCGGTCTTGGCAGTGGTGGTGATGGCGATATCCATACCACGGATCGCATCGACGGCGTCGAAGTCGATTTCCGGGAAGATGATCTGTTCCTTCACACCCATGTTGTAGTTGCCACGACCGTCGAACGAACGACCCGACACGCCGCGGAAGTCACGCACGCGCGGCAGCGAGATGTTGATCAGACGATCCAGGAACTCAAACATGGTGTCACGACGCAGCGTGACCTTGCAGCCGATCGGCCAGCCATCACGGATCTTGAACGATGCCACCGAAACACGCGACTTGGTGACGATCGGCTTCTGACCGGTGATCTTGGTCATATCCGCGACGGCGTTTTCCAGAACCTTCTTGTTGGTAGCCGCTTCGCCCACACCCATGTTCAGGGTGATCTTGACGAGCTTCGGCACTTCCATCGGGTTCTTGTAGCCGAACTGTTTGGTCAGTGCCGGCACAACTTCGTCTTTGTAAAACTTTTCGAGACGGGAATTCATTCGATCATTCCTCAGGCGTCAAGCGCCTCACCGCTGGAGCGGAACACACGCAGTTTGCGTCCATCCTCCAGCACCTTGAAGCCAACGCGCTCGCCCTTGCCCGTTGCCGGGTTCAGAACATTGACGTTGGAGATATGGATCGACGCTTCACGCTCGACCACGCCGCCAGCAACGCCTGCCTGCGGATTCGGCTTGGTGTGGCGCTTGACGATGTTCACGTTGGCGACGATCACACGATCGCCGTCGACGCGGACGACTTCGCCCTGCTTGCCCTTGTCCTTGCCGGTGTTGACGACGACCTGGTCGCCCTTCTTGATACGGTTAGCCATGATTATCTCCTGGCGCTCACAGAACTTCGGGAGCGAGCGAGACGATCTTCATGAACTTCTCAGAACGAAGTTCACGGGTCACCGGCCCGAAGATGCGGGTGCCGATCGGCTCTTGCTTGTTGTTCAGCAGGACCGCGGCATTGCCATCGAAGCGGATCAGCGAACCGTCAGCGCGACGCACACCCTTGCGGGTACGCACCACGACTGCGTCATACACTTCACCCTTCTTGACCTTACCGCGCGGAATCGCATCCTTCACGGTGACCTTGATGATGTCACCGATGTGTGCGTAACGGCGCTTCGAGCCGCCCAACACCTTGATGCACATCACTTCCTTGGCACCAGAGTTGTCAGCGACGTCGAGGTAGCTCTGCATCTGAATCATGATTCAGGCTCCTTATTTCGCTGCGCGGGTGATGATTTCCACCACACGCCAGTTCTTGGTCTTGGACAGCGGAGCAATCTCGGTCACACGCACGAAATCACCTTCATTGCAGGTGTTCTCGGCGTCGTGTGCATGCAGCTTGGTCGAGCGCTTGATGTACTTGCCGTACAGGGCGTGCTTGACCTGGCGCTCCACCAACACGGTGACCGTCTTGTCCATCTTGTTGCTGACGACACGGCCTTCGACCGTGCGCAGCGTCTTGCTTGCGTTATTTTCGCTCATAGCAGCCATCCTTACTTCGTGCTGCCGATCAGGTGCTTGACGCGAGCGATCTCGCGGCGCACCCGGCGGGTTTCGTGGGTCTTCGGCAGCTGGCCGGTGACCTGCTGCATACGGAGCGAGAACTGCTCCTTACGCAGGTCGGTCAGGTGGGCCTTGAGTTCGTCAGCCGACTTCTCGCGGAGTTGTTTGATGTCCATCAGCGCACCGTCCGGGTCACGAAAGTGGTGGTGACCGAGAGCTTGGCAGCGGCCAGGCGGAACGCCTCGCGTGCCACTTCCTCGGAAACGCCCTCGATTTCATAGATCATGCGGCCGGGCTGGATCTGCGCGACCCAGTATTCCACGCCACCCTTACCGGCACCCATTCGGACTTCGATGGGCTTCTTGGTGATGGGCTTGTCGGGGAACACGCGGATCCACATCTTGCCGCCGCGCTTGACGTAGCGGCTGATCGAGCGGCGGGCCGCTTCGATCTGACGCGCGGTCAGCTGACCGTGAGCGGTTGCCTTCAGGCCGTACTCGCCAAAGCTGACGGCATTTGCGCTCCAGCTCAGGCCGTCGTTACGGCCCTTGAACATCTTGCGGTATTTGGTTCGCTTGGGTTGCAACATTGCCGTTACCTCGCTTCACGAGCCGGGCGCGACGGACGGTCACCACGGTCGCCGCGATCGTTACGATCGTTGCGCGGGCTGTCGTCCTGCTTTTCCTGGCCAACCTGGGAGAAATCAAAGACCTCGCCCTTGTAGATCCAGACCTTGATGCCGATGATGCCGTAGGTGGTGCTGGCTTCAGCGAAACCGTAGTCGATATCCGCACGCAGGGTGTGCAACGGCACGCGGCCTTCGCGGTACCACTCCGAACGGGCGATTTCAGCGCCGTTCAAGCGGCCGCCGACGTTGACCTTGATGCCCAGGGCACCCAGACGCATCGCGTTGCCGACCGAGCGCTTCATTGCGCGGCGGAACATGATGCGACGCTCCAGCTGCTGCGCGATCGACTCGGCAACCAGCTGTGCATCCAACTCCGGCTTGCGCACTTCGGTGACGTTGATGTGCGCCGGAACGCCCATCATCTCACTCACTTCCTTGCGCAGCTTCTCGATGTCCTCACCACGCTTGCCGATCACCACGCCCGGACGGGCGGTGTGGATCGTCACGCGAGCGGTCTTTGCCGGACGCTCGATCAGGATCTTGCTGATGCCGGCCTGAGCAAGCTTCTTGCGCAGCATCTCACGGACTTTCAGGTCGGCTGCCAGGTAACCAGCAAACTCGGCCTTGTTGGCGTACCACTTGGAGTTCCAATCCTTGGAAATACCGAGGCGGATACCAATCGGATGAACTTTATGACCCATGGTCTTTTCCTTTCCGCTTACTTGCCGGCGCCCACAACCACAGTGATGTGGCTGGTGCGCTTGAGGATGCGGGTACCGCGGCCTTTCGCCCGCGCCATGAAACGCTTCAGGGTCGGACCTTCATCAACCATGATGGTCTTGACCTTCAGCTCGTCGACGTCAGCGCCCTGGTTGTTCTCGGCATTGGCAATAGCCGACTCCACCACCTTCTTGATCAGGTGGGCAGCCTTCTTGTCCGAGAACTTCAGCAGGTTGACCGCACGCTCGGCCGGCAGACCGCGCACCTGGTCAGCGACCAGACGGGCTTTCTGCGCAGAGATGCGCGCGGAGCGCAGGATTGCTTTCGCTTCCATTGTCATCTCTCCTTACTTGCCCGACTTCTTGTCGCCACCGTGACCCTTGAAGGTCCGGGTGACGGCAAATTCGCCGAGCTTGTGGCCGACCATGTTCTCGTTGACCAGCACCGGAACGTGGTTCTTGCCGTTATGAACGGCGATGGTGACGCCTACCATTTCCGGCAGGATCATCGAACGGCGCGACCAGGTTTTGATCGGCTTCTTGCTGCCCGCAGCGGCCTCCACCTTCTTGATGAGGTGGTGATCGACGAACGGGCCCTTCTTGAGTGAACGTGCCATGGTCGATTAGCCCCTACGATCGCGGACGATGAACTGCTGAGTGCGCTTGTTATGGCGCGTCTTGTAACCCTTGGTCGGAACACCCCACGGGGTGACCGGATGCGGATTACCCTGACCGGCCTTGGCCTCACCACCACCATGCGGGTGATCCACCGGGTTCATGGCAGCACCACGAACGGTCGGCTTCACGCCACGCCAGCGCTTGGCACCAGCCTTGCCCAGCTTTTCCAGGTTGTGCTCGTCATTACCGACTTCACCGATGGTGGCGCGGCATTCGACCGGCACCTTACGCATTTCACCCGAGCGCAGACGCAGGGTGGCGTAGATACCTTCACGAGCGACCAGCTGCACGGCTGCACCGGCGGCACGGGCGATCTGGGCGCCCTTGCCCGGCTTCAGCTCGATCCCGTGAATGGTGGTACCCACCGGGATGTTGCGCAGCGGCAGGGTGTTGCCGGTCTTGATCGGCGCGTGTGCACCGGAGATGACCTGGTCACCCGCCTTCAGGCCCTTGGGGGCGATGATGTAGCGACGTTCGCCGTCGACATAGCACAGCAGGGCGATATGGGCGGTGCGGTTCGGATCGTATTCGATACGTTCCACGCGCGCCGGAATACCTTCCTTGTTGCGCTTGAAGTCGATCAGACGGTAGTGCTGCTTGTGACCACCACCCACGTGACGGGTGGTGATGCGACCGTGGTGGTTACGACCACCGGACTTGCTCTGCGGCTCCAGCAACGCTGCGTGCGGTGCGCCCTTGTGCAGATCGGGCGTGACCACGCGCACGGCCGAACGACGGCCTGCGGAGGTGGGCTTGAATTTCATCAATGGCATGGGATGTACCTCAGGCCTTGGCCGTTACATCGATGGACTGGCCATCGGCCAGACGCACGTACGCCTTGCGCCAATCGCCACGGCGGCCAGCGCGATTACGGAAGGACTTGCTCTTGCCCTTGACGTTCAGCACGTTGACGGCCTCGACCTTGACGTCGAACAGCTGCTCAACCGCGGCCTTTACATCGGCTTTGGTGGCTTCGCTCGAAATCTCGAAGACATACTGGTTGGAAAGTTCCTGCAGGCGCGCGGTCTTCTCGGAGACTCGCGGAGCACGCAGCACGCTGAAGATTTTTTCGTTGCTGCTCATGCCAGCCACTCCTCGACCTTCTTGACCGCGTCAGCGGTGATGACGACCGTGTCGGCACCGACCAGAGCCACCGGATCCAGACCCTGCACGTCACGCACCTGCACGTACGGCAGATTGCGGGCCGACAGGTACAGCGACTCGGAAGCGTCTTCGGTCACGATCAGCGGGCGCTTGCCCACCGACAGACCCGCCAGCTTCTCGATGAGCGCCTTGGTCTTGACAGCATCGACGTCGAAGGATTCGACGACGGTGATGCGACCCTGACGGTTCAGCTCGGACAGGATCGCGCACATGGCGGCACGGTACTGCTTGCGATTGACCTTCTGGTCGAACGAACGCGGCTTTGCGGCAAACGTCACGCCACCGCCGACGAAGATCGGAGCCGTCAGCGCGCCATGACGCGCACCGCCGCCCTTCTGCTTCTTCGACTTCTTGGTCGTGCCGTTCACTTCCGAACGCGTTTTCTGAGCCTTGGTGCCGGCGCGAGCGGCGTTGCGGTAAGCAACGACGACCTGGTGAACCAGATCTTCGCTGAAATCGCGACCGAACACGGCGTCGGAGACCGAGACCTTGTTGTTGCTACCCGTGATAACGAGTTCCATCGTCATCTCTCCTTATGCCTTGCTAGCCGGACGCACGATCACGTCACCACCGGCTGCGCCAGGCACGGCGCCGCGAATGGCGATCAGACCACGCTCGACGTCGACCTTGACCACTTCCAGGTTCTGCGTGCTCTGCTGCACAGCACCCATGTGGCCGGACATCTTCTTGCCCGGGAAAACGCGACCCGGGGTCTGGCGCTGACCCAGCGAACCCGGCGCGCGATGCGACAGCGAGTTACCGTGGGTTGCATCGCCCATACGGAAGTTGTGGCGCTTGATGGTGCCCTGGAAGCCCTTACCCTTGGTGACACCCTGGACGTCGACCTTCTGGCCAACTTCGAAGATGTCCGCCTTGACTTCGCCACCGACGGCGAAATCGCCGATCTGTGCGTCTTCAACGCGGAATTCCCACAGGCCACGGCCCGCTTCCACCTTCGCCTTGGCGAAGTGGCCGGCTTCCGGCTTGTTGACCAGCGCAGCGCGACGGGCGCCGACGGTCACCTGCACGGCGCTGTAGCCGTCGGTTTCGACGGTCTTGATCTGCGCGATGCGGTTCGGGGTTGCTTCAATCAGGGTCACCGGGATGGACTGGCCATCTTCAGTGAAAACGCGGCTCATGCCAGCCTTGCGGCCCACGAAGCCCAACGAATATTTCTTCGTCATGGTCGTAGTCCTCAGGTCAACTTGATCTGCACGTCGACGCCGGCAGCCAGTTCGAGCTTCATCAGCGCGTCCACGGTCTTGTCGTTGGGGTCGACGATGTCAAGCACGCGCTTGTGCGTGCGGGTCTCGTACTGGTCACGCGCGTCCTTGTCGACGTGCGGGGAAACGAGGATGGTGTAACGCTCGATCTTGGTCGGCAGGGGGATCGGGCCACGCACTTGCGCGCCGGTCCGCTTTGCCGTTTCAACGATCTCGCTGGCCGAACGGTCGATCAAACGATGATCGAACGCCTTCAACCGAATCCGGATCTTTTGGTCCGCCATGACGGTGTTCCTATAGGTCTAAAGAGCGACAGGTCCGGCCCCTGAGTGTGCCGAACCCCATGAATACGACAAAAAGCGCCGAAGCACCCTCCGTCGCGCGAATCCTTTCGATACAAGGAAGGCGGCCCGGTTTCCCGGCCCGCCCCAGACACAAACAAACGCGCAACACCCCTCCAGCGATGCCGGAGCGATCCACGCGACCTGTCCTTAGTCTGGCGAACACGAGGCGCTTCCTGCACCTCTTTTCGCTGGTTGCGAAGCTGCACTGATGCGCACCTTCGCGAGTGGTCGTGCATTCTGTCAGTTATTGCCAGCCACCGCAAGTCACCCTGCAACCGCCGCACAGAGGCTTCAGCCAATAGACAGACTGCCTGTTCAGGAACACGCCTCGCGCCCCCGGAGCTGGCCCAGGCCGCGCAACGGCGGCCCGGACCGGGACCGGATCTCAGTTCTGCGCCGCGTCCGATCCACCTGCGCGCAGCAGGCCATTGAACAGCAACTTGAACGAGCCATGGGTCTGCGCGCGGAACGTGATGTCGGTACCAACAAAGGTCAGCCGTCCCGTACCGATATCCGCCTCGGCCGCCAGTACCCCGCCCTGCAGATGCTCTTGTCCCCAGGCCCAGCCGGAACGCAGCGGGGCCGGACCGGCAAAACTCAGCAGCGGCCGGATGTCCGCCCGCCCCGCCGGCAGCTCGAATACCGGTGCATTGTCCCAGCGACCATCGGAGAAATACACATCCAGCTCCGACGGCAAGCCCCAGCTCAACGGACTGGACTTGTCCACCGCGACCTGCAGCACACTGCCCGGGATGTAGTACTCACGCTGACAGAGCGCGCGCATCCCGCCCTCAGCCGCCGGCGTACGCAGATGGCTTTGCAGCGGCAACCCCAGCGCCAGCGCCAGCCCGCTGGAAGACCCGGTCGCCACCACATGTCCGCCCGACTCGAGAAACCCGCGCAGCACCGGCACCACCTTTTCCGCCGTCAGCTCGCCGAGCAGCGGATGGTACTGGTCAGGAATCGTCGCCGGATCCGGGGACGCCGGCACCCTGCCAGCCTTGCCCTCGATTGCCAGCGCCTCCGGCAACGGCAGTGCCCCACTGGGCAGGATCATCACGTCGAACCGCTCACGCAGCCGGCCCTTGAGGATCTGCTGCGGATACACCACCTGGTAGTCGAAGCCGAAATTCTCCAGCACCAGGCGCGTCCATCCGGACACCATCGAACCGCCGTAGTGATCCCACAGCGCGATGCGCGGCGCGTGCACCACTTCGCCCGCCTCCACCCGCCCCTTGGGCACCAC
>NZ_BAZI01000013.1 GCF_001310775.1 Stenotrophomonas pictorum JCM 9942 | reverse complement strand
TGTCGATCCGCCCGATCACCGCCTGTGGACCGCCAACGGCCGGGTGCTTGATGGCGTCGCGCTGGCCGACGCCGGTGACGGCGGCTATGACCTCGGCGCGCGTGCCAAGCAGATCCGCGACGGCCTGTTCGCCCGCGAGCACTTCACCGAACAGGACCTGCTGGCCATCCAGCTCGATGACCGTGCCGTGCTGATGGAGCGCTGGTGGAAGCTGCTGCGGCAGACCGTCGGGCACAGTGACGACCCTGCGCTGCAGCGACTGGAAGCGGCCAGCCGCCAATGGCAGGGTCGAGCCTCCACGGACTCGGTCAGCTATCGGATGGCACGCGGTTTCCGCAGCCTCTTGATGGACAACCTCCAGGGCGCGCTGCTGGCTCCGGCCAGAGAGCAGCTGGGCGATCGTTACCTCGCCCCTAGACTTGCCCAGTTCGAGGGCGTGCTGTGGCCCTTGCTCGACCAGCGCCCGCCGCATCTGCTGCCACCGCCCTATGAAAGCTGGGAGGCGCTGTTGGCCACCAGCGCCCGCCAACTGGAAAAGGATCTGGCCCAACAGGGTCCCGATCTGGCGCAACGCAATTGGGGCGAACGCAACACCGCCGCCATCTGCCATCCGGTCTCGGCAGCGTTGCCACGCCCTCTCAAATCCTGGCTGTGCATGCCGGGCGAGCCCTTGGCAGGGGACGGCGACATGCCGCGCGTGGCCGGCCCGAAGTTCGGCGCTTCGCAGCGGATGGTGGTATCACCCGGCCATGAGGGCGAGGGCATCGTACACATGCCCGGCGGCCAGAGCGGCCATCCACTGTCACCTTTCTGGGGCGCCGGTCACGACGACTGGGTGGAAGGCCGCTCATCCCCGTTCCTGCCGGGTCGCACCGCGCACAGCCTGCGTTTGAGTCCGCGCTAAGCGACCGCGCGGCGCCTGCCCTGGCACCCCCTGCATAGCGGCGTCACTTCAGGCGAACCGTCCACTCCACCTCGAGCAGGGCCTCGGCGTCGAACAGCCGGCTGACCTGCACCCAGCTGGCGGCCGGATACATGCCATCGACGAAGAAGGTCTTGCGCTCGGGAATAGCCGTGATCAGCCCCTCCATATCGGTGGTGTAGACGGTTTCCTTGACCACCTGGCTGCTGTTGGCGCCAAACCGCTGCAGGATTCCGGTCAACTGGCTGTAGCAGCTCTGCACTGCAGCCTGCATGGTTTCACCTTTGCAGGGCACGCCCGACACATACAGCATGTCGCCGTCGCGGATCACGCCGGTATAGCCGATATCGGTTTCCCAGCTCCCCAGCACGTGCCGCTCCAGCGGCCCCTCCGCCGCATGGAGCAGCGGACTGCACAGCAAGCCGAACACCATCATGGGAAGCACGCGCATTGGTTTTCCTTGATTGACTGGACGCGGAAACGGTCACGGACAACCGCCCGCGACAACCGGAAAAAGAATGGCCCGCATCGCTGCGGGCCAGGCATCGACACTCAGCCAGCCAGTGCTTGGTCATGCACACCGGCGACGGCACGTCCGGAAGGATCGGCCATGCTGGCGAAGCTGGCATCCCAGGCAATCGCCGCCGGCGAGGAACAGGCGATCGACTTGCCGCCGGGCACGGTTTCAGAAGCCGCGCGGCTCGGGTAGAACTGCTCGAACAGATGACGGTAGTAGTACGCCTCCTTGGTCTGCGGCGGGTTGTACGGGAAGCGCTTGTCGGCCGCGGCCAGCACGCGGTCGCTGACCTGTGCCTCGGCGTGCGCCTTCAAACCGTCGATCCAGCCGTAGCCGACACCATCGCTGAACTGCTCCTTCTGCCGCCACAGGATTTCCTTCGGCAGGTAGCCCTCGAACGCCTCGCGCAGCACCGCCTTCTCAATGCGGCCGCTGGCCTTGTCGATCATCTTGTGGCGGGCATCCATCTTCATCGCCACGTCCAGAAACTCGCGGTCCAGGAACGGCACGCGCGGCTCCACGCCCCAGGCCATCATCGACTTGTTGGCACGCAGGCAGTCGTAGTTGTTCAAGGCGTCGAGCTTGCGCACCAGCTCCTCATGGAACTCGCGGGCGTTCGGTGCCTTGTGGAAGTACAGGTAGCCACCGAAGATCTCGTCGCTGCCTTCGCCGGACAGCACCATCTTCACCCCCATCGCCTTGATCCGCCGCGCCAGCAGGAACATCGGCGTGGAGGCGCGGATGGTGGTGACATCGTAGGTTTCGATATGGCGGATGACTTCCGGCAGCGCATCCAGACCTTCCTCGAAGGTGTACTCGAAACCGTGGTGCACGGTGCCCAGCGCCTGGGCTGCCACCTCGGCGGCAGCCAGATCCGGCGAGCCCTTCAGGCCGATGGCGAAACTGTGCAGGCGCGGCCACCACGCCTCGCTCTGGTCGCCATCCTCGATGCGATGACGCGCATAACGCGCGGCGACCGCGGCCACCAGCGACGAATCCAGCCCTCCGGACAACAGCACGCCGTAGGGCACATCGGTCATCAGCTGGCGGTGCACGGCGCGCTCGAAGGCTTCACGCAGCTCGGCCAGGGAGACGTCCACGCCTGCCACCGCGTCATAATCGCGCCACGGGCGTTCGTAGTATTTGCTCAGGGTATCGGTGCTGCTGTCATACCAGTGCCCGGGTGGAAACTGTGCGACATCGGCGCAGGTGTCGGACAGCGACTTCATTTCCGAGGCCACGCACAGCCGGCCCTGCTTGTCGTGCCCCCAGTACAGCGGTACCACGCCGATCGGATCGCGGGCGATGATTACACGGCCCTTGGCCTTGTCCCACAGCGCGAAGGCGAAGATCCCGTTGAGGCGGTTCAGATACGAAGCCGGCTCATCTTCCCGATACAGCGCGTTGATCACCTCGCAGTCCGAACCGGTCTGGAACGCATACGGCTGGGTGAGTTCCTTCTTCAGCTCCTGGTGGTTGTAGATCTCACCATTCACCGCCAACGCCAACTGGCCGTCGTCGGACAGCAACGGCTGCGAGCCGCCGGCCGGGTCGACGATGGCTAGGCGCTCGTGCACCAGGATGGCGCCTTCGTCCACGTAGACGCCGCTCCAGTCCGGGCCGCGATGGCGCTGGCGCTGGGATTGTTCAAGCGCCTGCCGACGCAGCGCCTGCAGGTCGTCACCGGATTGCAGGCCGAAAATGCCGAAGATGGAACACATGGGAAAGCTCCTGGGGTTGTGTGGGGACAAGCATTCGAAGCAACGGCTGGCAGAGGTGCAGCCGCTCGGTGTTCCCGCCCGGCCACAAAAAAACCCGCATCGACCGATGCGGGTTTTCTGGTGTCCTGAGCCTGTTGCCTGTCCTAGCTCTGGTCGCAGTCCCGCAGTGGCCGCGCACGATTATTCGCGCGCAGATTGTTGCGGTTGTTGTTATTGACAGCGTTAGCCGGGAACCAGGACATGGGGCAGACCGTATCCCGGTTTTCCGGAGCGCGCAACTGTTGCTGCGGCAACCGATTCAGTGCTCGGGCCGCCAGGTTCCCGGATAATCCGCGCACCGCTGTCTGGACTTCATGGATGAAACCGTTTGCCTTCCGCGTGCTGTTGCACGCCCTGTGCCTGTTCACACTGGCCGCCTGCACCACCACCGCACCACACCGTCCCGTCGACACCACCGAGCGCGAGGCGTTGGCTGCCGCCAGCGACGGCCAGTTCGACTCGGTACTGCGTGTGGCAAATCTCTACCGGGCCCGCAACGACCCGCGGGCGCTGGACTGGTACGCACGCGCCGCGGCGATCCCGCCCCGAACGCACCACAGCACCGGGGTGGAGGAGCAACTGGGAACGATCCTGCAACGCGGCCGCTTGGACAGCAGCGATGCGCCGCAAACACAGGAAGCCAGGGTGCTCAAGCCCTCCCCGCGCAAGGCATTGCACTGGTTCCGCAGCGCCGCCTACCACGGCTCACCCTACGCGATGCGCGATCTGGAGCGCTGGCATGCCGATCGCGGCGATATGGCTGGCGCATTGCGCTGGCGGCTACGCCACGCGGTGTACATGCGCGAGCTGTACAAGCTGGACGCACTGCGCAACGCAACCCGCACCTCACCCGAAGCGGTACGTCTGGCCAGCAAGCAGCCATCAACGAATGCCGCCATCGCCCACATCCAGCGACGGGCTGCCCGTGGCGATGCCGAAGCGCAGGTCGACCTGGGCACCTTGCACGAAGCCGGCATTGGCATGCCCGAGGACAAGAGCGAAGCACTGCGCTGGTATCAGCGCGCCGGCGAACAAGGCAATGTCTACGGCCAGTACTTCGCAGGGCTGGCATTGGGGCGCGGCGGCAGGGGGCTGCAGAAGGATGAAGTTGCAGCGGCGGCGTGGTTCGCCAGAGCCCATGCACAGGAGTTCTACCTGGCCGAGAAATCCTACTGGCGCAAAGCCATCGCTCCACCGTTCTTCATCTTCGAGTAGAACCGCGGTCTGTAGACACATGGACCAGCAGTGCGACAAGACTGCATCAACTGGCGGATATCGCGCAGAATGACGCGCTGGCATCCGCAGAGCTGGACATGACGAACACCGCCGTTTTCCGTGAAGAAACCATCGACCGCGCGCGCATGCAGCAGATCATCCATGCGCATCCGCGTGCAGCGGTGTTCGAATCCTGCACATTGGACGAAGGCGATTTCTCGCGACTGGACATGGACGGTTTCCAGTTCAACCAGTGCTCGCTGGCCGGTGCGCACTGGCTGGCTGCATCGCTGGAAGAAAGCCAATGGCAGAAGTGCCGTGGCGGCCAGTGCGACTTCAGCTCGGCGCAGCTCAGCGAATCACGCTTCGCCGATTGCGATCTCAACAACAGCCACTGGCGACGAGCAACGCTATCCTCGGTGCAGTTCCAGGACTGCAAGTTGACCGGTGCCCACCTGCAGGAAGTGACCGGCTGGGCATTGGAGTTCCGCCACTGCCTGCTGGTGAGCGCCGATCTGCGCGGGCTTTCGTTCCGCAAGGCACGCCTGGAGGGCATGGATTTCTCCGAAGCCGACCTGTCCGGCTGCGACTTCCGCGATGCCGTGTTCAGCGGCGGCAGCCTGCGCAACGCACAGACCCGCCTGACCCGGTTTGAAGGCGCCGACCTGCGCGATACCGATATCAGCGGGCTCAACGTGATGGACGCCAAGCACTTCAAGAAAGCGGTGATATCGCAGCGTCAGGCCGCCGCGGCGCTTGCCGCGTTCGGCCTGATCGTCGCCTAGGCGAGCAGGCGCTCAATCAGCCGCCGATACAGCTCCGGCAGCGCCTCCAGATCGGCCACCCGCACGTTCTCATCCACCTGGTGGATGCTGGCGTTCACCGGCCCCACTTCGATGCACTGGGCGCCCAACGGTGCGATGAAGCGCGCGTCCGAGGTTCCACCACCGGTGCTTTCTTCCGGCGCGGCGCCGGCGAATTCGGCCAGCACCTCACGCGCGACCCGCCGCAGGGTACCTTCCGGGGTATAGAACGGCTCGCCGCTGCGATGCCAGTCCAACACGTAGTCCAGCCCATGGCGATCCAGCAACGCGGTGATCTCCGCCTGCAACCGGTCGGCATTCCAGTGCGGGTTGTAGCGCAGATTGAACATCACCTGCAGCTCGCCCGGAATCACGTTGCTGGCCCCCGTGCCGGCACTGATGTTGGACAGCTGCAGACTGGTCGGCGGGAAGCTTTCATAGCCATCGTCCCAATGCCGGGCTGTGAGTTCAGCCAGCGCCGGTGCAGCCAGATGGATCGGGTTGCGCGCCTTGTCCGGGTACGCCACATGGCCCTGCACGCCCTTGATACGCAGCTTGGCCGACAGGCTGCCGCGCCGGCCGACGCGCAGCAGGTCACCGAGCTTCGCGGTGGAGGACGGCTCGCCGGTGATGCACCAGTCGATGGCCTGGCCGCGTTCGACAAACAGCCTGGCAACGTGGCGCACGCCGTCGATGGCGTCCCCCTCCTCGTCACTGGTCAGCAGCACCGCCAGCGTGCCCGGATGCTGCGGATACGCGGCGACAAACTGTTCGGCCGCCACCACGAAGGCGGCGACGCTGCCTTTCATGTCCGCAGCACCGCGCCCGTAGAGCGCGCCGTCGCGCACTTCCGGTGTGAAAGGATTGCTGCTCCAGGTCTCGACCGGGCCACTGGGCACCACATCGGTGTGCCCCAGCAGCACAAGCACCGGTGCGCCGCTGCCGTGCGTGGCCCACAGGTTGTCGACCTCGCCCAGCCGCAGGTGTTCGCAAGTGAAACCGGCAGCGCCCAGCCGCCCGGCGATCAGTTGCTGACACCCGGCATCATCGGGCGTTACCGAAGGGCGCGCGATCAACGCGCAGGTCAGGTCGAATACGTCGCTCATGGGACCTCGTGCGGAAGCACCCGCGGTGCTTCCCGGTGGTTTGGGTTGCCGTGGCCACGACGGTATGCGTCGCCAGGGCCACGGGGAATCAGGCGATGTTGAAGCGCGCCTTGAAGCCGTTGTCGCTGAAACCCTGGCTCAGCACGGCGTCCCCGGTGATGACCAGCGGACGCTTGATCAGCTGCGGATACTCGCGCAGCAGCAGCTTCCACTCGGCATCGGACTCGGGGGACTTGCGGTTGTCCGGCAGCTGCCGCCAGGTGGTCGAGGATTTGTTGATCAACGCCGCGAAGCCGCCGGCCTTGCCGGCCCATTCCAGCAGCGTTTCCGGCGCGGGCTTGTTGTCGCGGTAGTCGACGAAGGTGTAGGCGATACCGAAGCGGTCCAGCCATCTGGTGGCCTTCTTGCAGGTATCGCAGTTCTTGAGTCCGTAGATCGTGGTCATTGCAGATTCCATAAATTCAGGCAGGTGCACACAGCGCCCGTCGCCACGTACGGGCACTACGGCGGCAGTGTCTCAGTCCGCCAGACCGCGCAGCAGGTCGTTGACGCTGGTCTTGCTGCGGGTCCTGGCATCGACCTGTTTGACGATCACCGCGCAATACAGCGAATGGGTGCCATCCTTGCTCGGCAACGAGCCGGACACGACCACACTGTAGGGCGGGACGTAACCGTAGCTGATCTCACCGGTGGCACGATTGTAGATGCGGGTGCTCTGGCTCAGGAACACGCCCATGCCGATCACGCTGTGGTGGCCAACCACCACGCCTTCGACCACTTCCGAACGGGCACCGATGAAGCAGTGGTCCTCGATGATGGTCGGGCTGGCCTGCAGCGGCTCCAGCACGCCGCCGATGCCGGCACCGCCGGACAGGTGGCAGTGCTTGCCGATCTGCGCGCACGACCCCACCGTGGCCCAGGTATCGACATGGTGCCTTCGCCGACGTGCGCGCCGATGTTGGTGAAGCTCGGCATCAGCACCACATCCTTGCCGAAGTGCGTGCCGCGACGGGCGATCGCGCCGGGCACCACACGTACGCCGGCCTGGCGGAACTCCGCCTCGCCATAGCCCTCGAAACGCGACTCCACCTTGTCCCAGAACGGCGCAGGGCTGCCGTCGATCACTTCCATCTCATTGACGCGGAAATACAGCAGCACCGCTTTCTTCAGCCACTCGTTGACCTTCCAGCCACCGTGGCCATCGGGCTCGGCGACGCGGAACTCGCCCGACTCCAGACCGTCGATCACCCGGTTGACCAGTGGACGGGTCGATCCTTCGATCTCATCGACGGTCAGCATGGTGCGGCGCTCGAAAGCGCTCTCGATGCTGAACTTCATTTCCGCCACGCCCGGTGCAGGCGGCTTGCGCAGGCTGCGCGGCCCCATCGACTCGATCGCCTTGGGTTTGGCCGGCATCACCTTCTTCACCGCCACGGCGGCTTTCTTGACCGCCTTCTTTGCCGCGGTCTTCTTGACTGCCGGCTTGGCAGACACGGTCCTGGCCGCGGCGGCGGGCTTGGATGCTGCCTTCTTGGCGGCGGGTTTCCTGGTAGCCATCAGTGGGGGTCTCCTGGCGTTCTGTCGGGCTCCAGACAGGCCATCAACGCATCCCGCAATGACTGTCTGGAAGATTCGGTAAGAGGTTGATCATGCCGATCGGTGAGCTGGAACTGGTCCTCGGCGCGCTCACCGAAAGTGGCGATACGCGCGTCCTGGACACTCAGGCACTGGTCGCGCAGCACATGCGCCACATCGGCCAGCAGGCCCGGGCGATCCGGCGCCACCAGATTCAGCACGGTGCGGTTGTGGTCGCGCGACTCCAGGAACTCGATCCGCGGCGCGAAGCGGAAATGTCTGAGCTGTCGCGGCATCACCCGCCGTGACGGCCGCAGGATCTGGATATTGCCGGCCAGCGCCTTGCGCAGTACCGCCTCCAGACGCGCGGTATCGCCATCGGCGAAGCTGCCGACCGGAATCACTTCAAAGGTATCGAAAATGGTGCTGTCCGGGCCGTCCAGCACACGCGCCCGGTGGATACCGTAGCCGGCACGGTCCAGGGTCATCACGATCGCCGCGAACAGACCATCGCGATCGGGCGAATGCACGAATACTTCCAGCGCGTCGCTTTCCGGCATGATCCGGCGCACCTTCACCAGCGTGCCGCCCTTGCGGATTTCAATCAGCGACGCCGCCTGCCACACCAGCTGTTCGGGCCGGAAGCGCACGAAACTCTCATCGGGCATCGCCGCGAACTGGCGGTCGATCAGCGTATCCGGGTGCCCCAGCAGCCGCATCTGCTGACGCACGCTGTCACGCGCTTCCTGCACCCGTTCGGCCTCGGGCAACGGATGCTCGAGGCCTTCGAGCAGTGCGCGGCGCGCGGCGAAGTACAGGTCCGCCAGCAAACGGTCCTTCCACGCGTTCCAGAGCTTGGGGCTGGTGCCGGCGATGTCGGCGCAGGTCAGCAGGTACAGGTAATCCAGGCGGTCGCGCGTACCCACCAGAGTGGCAAATCGATGGATCACGTCCGGGTCGGTGATGTCCTGTTTCTGTGCCGTCACCGACATGCGCAGGTGCTGTTCGACCAGCCAGGCCACCAGTTCGGTATCGGAGCTGCTCAGCCCGTGCTCGCTGCAGAACTGGCGGGCATCGGCCGCGCCCAGTTCGGAATGGTCACCGCCACGACCCTTGGCGATGTCATGGAACAGGCCGGCCAGCAGCAGCAGCTCGGGCTTGCGCAGACGCGGCCACACCTCATGGGCGATGGAAAAGCGCTCGTCGGCCCGCGCCGAAGCGAACAGACCGATATTCCGCAGCACCATCAAGGTGTGCTGATCGACGGTGTAGACGTGGAACAGGTCAAACTGCATACGCCCGGACACCTGCGCAAAGGCGGGAATCCACTGTCCGAGCACGCCCAGCCGGGCCATGCGGGCAAGCGTGTCGACCGCGCGCGGCCCACGCAGCAGGGCCATGAACCGCTCCCTGACATCCGCCTCCACCCGGGTATAGGGCGGAATCTCATCCAGCATCTCGGCCAGCCCACGCGCCGTCATCGAATGCAGACCTCGCACCTCCGGGATACGCGCCCAGCAGGCGAACAGCGCGAAGAGGGAGCGGATATCGCCATGCGGCCACAACGGATCGTCCGCCGACAGATAACCGCGGCGCAACGAGAAGCCGTCGCCGACCGGCTCGGGCGCAGCCTCGCCATCGAACTGCTCCTCGAAGCGCTGCAGCAGGCGGTCGCTGATGCGGCGGACCACCGCCGCGCTGCGGTAGAAGCCCTGCATCATCTTCTCGACCCCCAGGCTTTCCGCGTCGTCGGCATAGCCCATCCGCTCGGCCAGGGTCTTCTGGTAATCAAAGCGCAGGCGCTCTTCCGGACGCTGCGCCACCAGATGCAGGCCGAACCGGAGCCGCGCCAGCACCAGCCGCTCGCGTTTGAGCGCGGCCGCCTCGTCCAGACCGAGATGCCCCAGCCCGACCAGCGCATCGATATTGCTGACGCCGAACGTGCGCAGCGCCATCCAGCCCAGCGTATTGAGATCGCGCAGGCCGCCCGGGCCGTCCTTGAGATCGGGCTCCAGGTTGTCGGCGGTGTCGCCAAAGCGGCGATGCCGCAGCAGCAGCTCCTCGCGCTTGGCAAGAAAGAACTCCCGTGCCGGCCAGATCAGACTGGGCGAAATCGCCCGCGCCAGCGCCTGTTGCGCCGCGCTTTCGGCACACAGCGGCCGCGCCTCGATCAGCGCGGTCAGGACGGTCTGGTCAGCGGCGGCCTGCACGCACTGCGCAGCCGAGCGCACCGCATGGCTGACCGGCAGCCCGGCATCCCACAGCAAGGCGAACAGCCGGGCAAGATCGGCCTCGTGGGAGTGCTGCGCGGCGGTTTCCCCCAGCACCAGCAGATCGATATCCGAGCGCGGGAACAGCTCGCCGCGGCCATAGCCGCCGACCGCGAACAGCGCCAGCCCTGCACCGGCGGGAACACAGCGCAGCCAGGCCTCGCGGATCAGCTGGTCAACCGCGCGGGCGCGCAACGCGAGCAGGCGTTCGACGTTGTCGGCCTGCTCGAAGCGTTTGCACAGACGCGCATCGGTGTGGACAAGTGACTGCCGGGCATCGGCAGCCCACTGCACATCACCGGCAGTCTCTGCCGACGCGTCCAGACTCGGGCCCGTCGGCAGCTGGCTCATTCCTGCGTGGTTGGCGCTTGTTCGGACTCGGCCGGCGACAAGGTCAGCACCTCGACACCGTCCTCGGTCACCGCGATGGTGTGTTCCCACTGCGCCGACAACTTGCGGTCCTTGGTGACCACCGTCCAGCCATCCGGCAGCACCTTGGTGTGGCGCGCGCCTTCATTGATCATCGGCTCGATGGTGAAGGTCATGCCCGGCTTGAGCACGACCCCCTGGCCCGGCCGGCCGTAATGCAGCACCTGCGGCTCGTCGTGGTAGACCTGCCCGATGCCATGGCCGCAGTACTCGCGCACCACCGAGAAACGCTCGGATTCGGCGTATTCCTGGATCGCGTGACCCACGTCGCCCAGCGTCGCGCCCGGCTTGACCGCACGGATACCGCGCCACATCGCTTCGCGGGTGGTTTCCACCAGGCGCCTGGCCATCACCGACGGCGTGCCGACGTAGTACATGCGGCTGGTATCGCCGTGCCAGCCATCCTTGATGACGGTCACGTCGATATTGATGATGTCCCCGTCCTTCAGGACCTTGGCCTCGCTCGGAATGCCATGGCAGATGACGTTGTTGACCGAGGTGCACACGGTCTTGGGAAACCCGCGGTAACCCACATTGGCCGGAATCGCACCCTGCACGTTCACGATGTGCTCGTGGCAGATGCGGTCCAGCTCCTCTGTGGTGACACCGGGCTTGACGTGGGGGCCGATGATGTCCAGCACCTCGGCCGCCAAACGGCCGGCGATGCGCATCTTCTCGATTTCTTCGGGGGTTTTCAGTTGGATTGCCATCCGCCGATTATCGCCCATTTGACGCCAAACGCTGAATTCCTGACTGCTGCAACGGCGCCTGGACCAGCGGTACGCTGTCTCATCGCACGCGGACCGCGCCCCCGCCGTGCCAGCAATCCGGCGCGCGACGGCGATACCGGCGCCCTGAACGGGGGAAAGCATTCCCGCACCGCAGCCGGTGCAGCAATGCCCCGAACCCCGGGCGCATCGCACGGGCACGGACCCGGTCATTTGCGGGAAGCCCGCCATGCCCCTTATACTCCCGCAGCTGCGCCAGGCCCGGTGCCTGCAAAGTACGCCCACACCGAGCGCCATTCGGTGAATCCACACCTGTCGCCCCCATCCGTGCCGGGGTGCCCTGATCTGTCAGGGTTCGGCCACGGAGGCGCCAGGGAAGCCCAACCCCGGAACCTATCGCGCAGTGCGCGCCGCCTTCTCACCTTTCCTTGGCGGCAGGTTCCCTACCAGGAGTTTTGCAATGCCCCAGGTCACCATGCGTCAGATGCTGGAAGCCGGCGTCCACTTCGGCCACCAGACCCGCTACTGGAACCCCAAGATGGCTCCGTACATCTTCGGCGCCCGCGGCAAGATCCACATCATCAACCTGGAAAAGACCGTTCCGCTGTTCAACGATGCGATGAACTTCATCTCGTCCGTTGCCCAGAAGCGCGGCACCATCCTGTTCCTGGGCACCAAGCGCAGCGCCCGCGACTCGATCAAGGAAGAAGCCGAGCGTTGCGGCATGCCGTTCATGAACCAGCGCTGGCTGGGCGGCACCCTGACCAACTTCGCCACGGTGAAGAAGTCGGTGGCCCGCCTGAAGGAACTGGAAGCCGGCGAAACCGACGGCACCTTCGACAAGCTGGTCAAGCACGAAGTGCTGGGCCTGCGTCGCGAGCGCGACAAGCTGGAAGCCTCGCTGGGCGGCATCAAGGACATGAACCGTCTGCCCGACGCCATCTTCGTCATCGACATCGGCCACGAAGACATCGCCATCAAGGAAGCCAAGAAGCTCGGCATCCCGGTGATCGCCGTGGTTGACACCAACTACAACCCGGAACTGGTCGATTACGCCATCCCGGGCAACGACGACGCCATCCGCGCCGTGCAGCTGTACGCCCGCGCCGCCGCTGACGCCGTGCTGGAAGGCAAGGCCGCCGCTCCGAACTCCGCCTCGGTGCGCGAGGAAGAGTTCGCCGAAGCCGCCGCTGCCGAAGAAGCCAAGCCGGCCCGCCGCGCTCCTGCCAAGAAGACCACCAAGGGCGACGAGGCTTCGGCCTGATCCCCACGTGGGCGCGCCCGCCGCGCCCACCTCCCTGTACCGGCGCACCCGCTGCGCCCGGCACTGACAGGGTCGCGTAACAACGGCCGGCAATCATTGCCGGCCTTCCCCTTTCTATTCGTGAGGTAATCCCATGGCTGAAATCACCGCCTCCCTGGTCAAGGAACTGCGCGAGCGCACTGGCGCCGGCATGATGGAGTGCAAGAAGGCTCTGACCGAGAACGACGGCAACATCGACGCCGCCGCCGAATGGCTGCGCAAGTCGGGCCTGGCCAAGGCCGACAAGAAGGCTGACCGCGTCACCGCCGAAGGCCGCATCGCGGCGGCACAGGACGGCAACAAGGCCGTGCTGGTGGAAGTCAACTCCGAGACCGACTTCGTCGCCAAGGACGCCAACTTCATCGCCTTCATCGACGCCGTTGCCCAGGCTGCCCTGACTTCGGGTGCCGCTGACGCCGAAGCCCTGAAGTCGGCCAAAATGGCCACCGGCGAAACCGTCGAGGAAGCCCGCGCTGCCGCCATCGCCAAGCTCGGCGAGAACATGCAGATCCGTCGCCTGGCCCGCATCGACACCAGCAACACCGTTGCCGCCTACATCCACGGCGGCCGCATCGGCGTGCTGATCGAACTGGCCGGCGGCAACGACGAGCTGGCCCGTGGCTTGGCCATGCACGTGGCCGCCATGAATCCGCCGCACAACAAGGCTAGCGATGTGCCGGCCGAGTTCGTTGCCAAGGAAAAGGAAATCGAGCTGGCCAAGATGTCCGACAAGGAAAAGGCCAAGCCGGCCGACATCCTGGAAAAGATCATCTCCGGCAAGATCAACAAGATCGTCAACGAAGTGACCCTGTACGGCCAGCCGTACGTGCTGGACACCAACCAGTCCGTCGAGCAGGTGCTCAAGGCCGCTGGCGCCGAAGTGATCGGCTTCCAGCGCCTGGTGGTCGGCGAAGGCATCGAGAAGGTGGTGGAAGACTACGCCGCCGAAGTCGCCAAGGCGATGCAGGTCTGATTCCGGCCCGCACCTGATGTCCAGAAGAAGCCGCGGCCCTCCGCGGCTTCTTTTTTGTCCGACCCGAACGGCCGCCACACCCGCAAATCCGCGCAATGCCAGGCAAAAATGTGATGTATCTGCTTTCTTGGCGAGGCGCATGTATTCTTGGGCATCTGCTGACCGCCCTCATGACATGTCACCCGAGCTGACCAACACGCTATCTCTTTGCCGAAACCTGCCCTCGCCGCCGGCCATTGCCCTGCGCATCATCGAGCTGGCGCAGGATCCGGAAACCGATATCGCCACGGCGGCGGACGTCATCGCCCTGGACGTTGCCCTGAGCGCGCGCATGATGCGCATCGCCAACTCGCCGCTGTATGCCAGCCGGCGCCGGATCGAGAATCTGGGCCAGGCACTGACCATGCTCGGACTCAATGCCACCTTGCAGCTTGCACTGGGTTTTTCACTGTCCCGCGCATTGCGCGAGGAAAGCCGCGAACCGCAACTGCTGGAGGCAACCTGGCGGCGCAGCATCCTCAGCGCCCTGGCCGCCCGCTTCCTCGGACTGGGCTGTGGCGTGCGCCGGATCGAAGAACTGATGCTGGCCGGCCTGCTGCAGGACGTCGGCATCCTTGCCCTGCTGCAGGCCCGTCCGGACAGCTACCCCAACCTGCTCGGCACGGCCAGCAGCAACGACGAACTGCTTGCCCGCGAGCGCGCGGTACTGGACTGCAGTCACGCCGATATCGGCGCGCAGCTGTGCGAGCAATGGCACCTGCCACGCTACCTGGTCGAGGCCATCGCCCACAGCGAGCCGCCCGCCATCGCGACCGACCTTTTCGAACGCTGCGTCGCCCTTTCCGGATGCGTCGCCGAGATCTGGCTGAGTGATGACGCCGATGCCGCGCGCACCTATGCCCTGCAGCGGGTACATGCCGAGCTGCAGATGGACAGCCCGCGCTTCGAGCAGGTGCTGCAGCAGATCAGCCAGATGCTGCCGGACCTGAGCGCCCTGTTCGACACCCCGCCCCCGACTTCCGCCCGCGTGACCCAGCTGCTGGAACACGCCAGCGAACTGAAGGAACTGCGCAACCTGCGCGAGCTGCAGGACGCCTCCTCCGCACGCCGGCGGGCCGACGACTTCGAAGCGCAGGCACGCCGCCTGGGCGAGCAGGTCCACCTGGATGCGCTGACCGGGGTGCTGAACCGGCGCCAGCTTGAAGCCGTGCTGGAACAGGAGTTCGCCCGCGCCGCACAGCTCGACCGCCCCCTCTCCATCGCCTTCATCGACCTGGATGACTTCAAGAAAATCAATGACCTGCACGGCCATTTGATTGGCGACCAGGTCCTGCAGGTGTTTGCCGGACAACTGCAGGCACAACTGCGCAGCAGCGACACGATCGCCCGCTTCGGTGGCGAGGAGTTTGTGGTCATCTTCCCCGGCACCAGCGAGCAGCTGGCCGTGGAAGTGATCCGCCGGGTGCTGCTCAACATCGCGCACATCCCGATGATCGAGGTCGAAGGCGCTCCCGTGCATGTCACCTTCTCCGCCGGCGTGGCCGCCCATGGCGACTACGAACGGTTCGTCGATGTGCAGGAACTGCTCAAGGCCGCCGACGACGTGCTGTACCGCTCCAAGACCCAGGGCCGCAACCGCGTCAACGCGCGGGCACCGGCGCCCTCCCCCACCGCCTGCTGAACCGGCAGGGGGCCATCTCCGGAATTTACGCCGCATTGCAACAACACCTCTGACTTGGAACCGCCGCTTCCGTTAGAATTCACGCGTTTTCCAGCCCTGTGAGACCGCCATGTCCAAGCTCGCCTACCACCGCATCCTTCTGAAACTTTCCGGGGAGGCGCTGATGGGAGATGAGGACTACGGCATCGACCCAAGGTCATCAATCGCCTGGCACATGAGGTGATCGAGGCCCAGCAGGCCGGCGCGGAGATCGCGCTGGTGGTCGGCGGCGGCAACATCTTCCGCGGCGCCGGTCTTGCCGCTGGCGGCATGGACCGCGTCACCGGCGATCACATGGGCATGCTGGCCACCGTGATCAACGCCCTGGCCATGCAGGACGCGCTGGAAAAGGCCGGCGGCAAGGCGCGCGTGATGAGTGCGATCAAGATCAACGACGTGTGCGAGGACTACATCCGCCGCCGCGCGATCCGCCACCTGGAAAAGGGCCGCCTGGTGATCTTCGCCGCCGGCACCGGCAACCCGTTCTTCACCACCGACTCCGGCGCCGCACTGCGCGCGATCGAGATCGGTGCCGACCTGCTGCTCAAGGCCACCAAGGTCGATGGCGTCTACGACAAGGACCCGAACAAGCATGCCGATGCCGTGCGCTACGACAGCCTGACCTACGACCGCGTGATCAGCCAGGGCCTGGAAGTGATGGACACGGCGGCGTTCGCACTGGCCCGCGACAGCGACCTGCCGATGCGGGTGTTCGACATGAGCCAGCCGGGCGAACTGCTGAAGATCCTGCACGGCGAGAACATCGGCACACTGGTCCACGGCCGCGACGCCCACTGACCTTCTCACAACCGGTTCCGGTCCGGTGGGTGCGGGGTTTCGCCTATAATCGACCGGTTCAAGAAACATCAAGGATTCGGCGATGATCAACGAAATCAAGCAAGATGCGCAGGCGCGCATGGCCAAGAGCATCGATGCTCTGCGCCACACCCTCACCACCATCCGCACCGGCCGCGCATCACCGGCCCTGCTTGAAGGCATCAAGGTCAAAGCCTACGGCACCGATACGCCACTGAACCAGGTGGCCAGCATCAGTGTGTCCGAAGGCCGTTCGCTGGTGATCACCCTGTTCGACAAGAACATGATCAAGGACGTGGAGAAAGCCATCTACGCCTCCGACATCGGCATCACCCCCACCACCATGGGCACGGTGATCCGCCTGAACCTGCCGCCGCTCACCGAAGAGCGCCGCCGGGAGCTGGCCAAATCGGTGGGCAAGGAAGGCGAGGAGACCAAGGTCGCCATCCGCAACATCCGCCGCGATGCCAACCAGGAAGTGGCCAAGCTGCTCAAGGACAAGACCATCACCGAAGATGACGACCGTCGTGCACAGGAAGACATCCAGAAGCTGACCGACAAGGCGATCAAGGACATCGACGAGGTGGTCAAACTCAAAGAACAGGAACTGATGGCGGTCTGACCCGTGCCATCCGTCCTGCCCAGCGGCACACCCGCAGCGCGTCTGCCCGGGCACATTGCCATCATCATGGATGGCAATGGGCGCTGGGCGCAGCAACGCCGGCGACCGCGCATGATCGGTCACCGCGCCGGCGCCCGTGCGGTCAACCGCACCATCGACTTCTGCCTTGAGAACGGCATCTGCGGCCTGACCCTGTTCGCGTTTTCCAGCGAGAACTGGGGCCGGCCGAAGGAAGAGGTCGATGCCCTGATGAAGCTGTTCCTCGGTGCGCTGGATCGCGAGGTGGATGAACTCCATCGTCGCGGTGTCCGCGTGCGCTTTATCGGGGACCGGACCCGCTTTGGCAAGGGCATCCTCGAACGCATGGCGCGTTCGGAACAGCGCACGCTCGACAACACCGCGATGACCCTGACCATCGCCGCCAGCTATGGCGGACGCCAGGATATCGCCCACGCCGCACGCGCACTGGCCGAACAGGTTGTCGCCGGCACCCTCACCCTGGACCAGATCGACGAGCAGGCGCTTGCGCGGCATGTCGCACTGGCCGACCTGCCGCCGCCGGATCTGTTCATCCGCACGGGCGGCGACACCCGCATCAGCAATTTCCTGCTCTGGCAGCTGGCCTATACCGAACTGTGGTTTACCGACGTGCTGTGGCCGGACTTCGATGCTGGCGTACTCCAGCAGGCGATGGACGACTATTGCCGCCGTGAACGGCGCTTTGGCCTGACCAGCGCCCAGATCACCGCCGCGGCAACGGAGACCGCAATCCCATGACCAAGACCCGAGTCATCGCCGCGCTGATCATGGCCCCGGTGGCCATCTGCGCGATCCTGCTGCTTCCCACCCAATGGCTGGCAGCTGCCGCGGCACTGGTGTTTCTGACCGGGCTGTGGGAATGGCTCAAGCTCACCCATGTCGACGGCCTGCCGCGCACGGTCCTGCTGGTGCTGAACCTGCTGCTGATGGTGCTGCTGGTGTGGGCCTCGGCCGGCAGCACGGTCCTGTTCCAGCTGGCCACGCTGGTCGGCGTCGGCTTCTGGCTGCTGGCACTGCTGTGGCTGCGGTTTTTCAACTTCGGCGCGCATGAGGAAAGCGGCTCGCGCACCCTCAAGCTGGCCGCCGCGACGCTGGCCATCATTCCGGCCTGGACTGCGCTGGTGCTGATCCATGCCGGCGAGCCCAATGGCAACCGCTGGCTGCTGACCGCACTGGCAACCGTCTGGGCCGCCGATTCCGGCGCCTATTTCGCCGGCCGCACGTTCGGCAAGCACAAGCTCGCCCCACGCATCAGCCCGAACAAGACCATCGAGGGTCTGCTCGGCGGACTGCTGGCAGGCCTGCTGGTGGCCGGCGTATTCGGCTGGATCGCCGGCGTGCAGGCTTCGCAGCTGGGCGGACTGATGCTCGTCGCCGCCATCGCCGTACTGGCCTCGGTGCTGGGTGATCTGTTCGAAAGCCTGCTCAAGCGTCATGCCGGCGCCAAGGACTCGGGCAACGTGATCCCCGGCCACGGCGGCGTGCTGGACCGCATCGATGGCGTCCTCGCTGCCTTGCCGGTGTTCGCGCTGGGCAAGGAAATCTTCGGTTTCTGATATGTCCTTGACCTCTTTTCCGCGCCAGATCGCGATCCTCGGCGCCACCGGCTCGATCGGCAGCTCCGCGCTGGACGTCATCGCCCGGCATCCAAGGCAGCTGCGCGCCAGCGTGCTGGCCGCCGGCAGCAATGTCGACGCCCT
>NZ_BAZI01000012.1 GCF_001310775.1 Stenotrophomonas pictorum JCM 9942 | reverse complement strand
GGAGAGGGGGGGATTCGAACCCCCGAGGCGCTATAAACGCCTGCCTGATTTCGAGTCAGGTACATTCAACCGCTCTGCCACCTCTCCAGATGGTCCCCGGCGAACCGGGCTGCGAATAATAAGGGGCATTGGCATTGCGACAAGCGGTTTTTCACAATTGACGCGCCATCGCCTGCCCGGAGCGGGCGTTGCGGCAACCGGCAAGCCACATTGCGACGCTTGCTGTACACCTCCATGAACGCGATGATGCGTTGCCCTTCCTGACGCAATACAGCCCACGCCGGCACTCATGATCGAATTCGGACACCTCAGCCATGTCGGCCTGCGCCGCCAGCTCAATGAAGACACCTACTACGGTGACAGCGAGCTCGGCCTGTGGCTGGTGGCTGATGGCATGGGCGGACACGCCTGTGGCGAAGTGGCCAGCGCCCTGGCGCGGGAAACCATCGTCCGCGAGATCCGCAAGGGGATCCCGCTGGTCCAGGCGATCCGTATCGCCGATGAGGAGATCATCCGCACCTCGCGACGGCGCAATGACAGCCTGCCGATGGGCACCACCGTGGTGGCCGCACAGATCCTGGGGCACCAGTTCGAAGTGGCCTGGATCGGCGACAGCCGCGCCTACCTGTGGCGGGACGGCAAACTGAGCCAACTGAGCCAGGACCACAGCTACGTGCAGGAGCTGGTCGCAAAAGGCTCACTGACCGCCGAACAGGCCCGCGCCCACCCGCACCGCAACGTGGTCACCCAGGCATTGGGAGTCACCGACCCGGCGCACCTGAACGTGGCCACGATGACCGGGGAATTGCGCCCGGGCATGCAGCTGCTGCTGTGCAGCGACGGGCTGAGCGAGGAAGTGGACGATGCCAGCATCGCCAGCATGCTGGCCCATGCCGATTGCAGTGCGCAGGAATGCGTGGACACCCTGGTCGGCGCGGCACTGGATGGCGGCGGCTCGGACAACGTGACCGTCATCCTCGTCCGCTGCCACTAGCCCCCTTCGATTGCCTCAGGCGGTTTCCGGCGCCACCGGCGCACGCTCACCATCCCACCAGGCGTGACCGGCCTTCTTGCGCAGCCGCGCCAGCCGGGCTTCGTGTGCCTCCAGCTCGGAACCGGTCGCCAGCACCCGCGGGCGCGGCAGCAAGACCGCAGGGTCAAATGCCTGTACCGCGCCGACAGCGCCACTGCGCTCGGCCTCTGGCTGACCGAAGCCGATCTCCTCCTGGCCCGAGGTCAGGGCGATATACACATCGGCCAGAATCTGCGCATCGAGCAGTGCGCCGTGCAGCTGGCGATGCGAGTTGTCCACGCCCAACCGCCGGCACAGCGCGTCCAGCGAGTTGCGCTGGCCAGGGTAGCGCTCGCGCGCCATCAGCAGGGTATCGGTGACGGTGACCCGCTCGGCCAGCCGGGTTTTTCCGGCCAGCGCCAGCTCGTTCTCCAGGAAGCCCATGTCGAACGAGGCGTTGTGGATGATCAGTTCGGCGCCATCGACATAGGCCAGGAACTCGTCGACTACTTCTTCAAAGCGCGGCTTGTCGGCGAGGAACTCCAGGGTCAGCCCGGTGACTTCCTGCGCCCCACTCTCGAACTCGCAATCGGGCTTGAGGTAACGATGGAAATTGTTGCCGCTGGGGCGGCGTTCAAGCAGCTCCACGCAGCCGATCTCGACCACGCGGTTGCCTTTCTTCCAGTCCAGGCCGGTGGTTTCGGTATCAAGGATGATCTGGCGCACGGCCTACCTCAGTTGCTTGCGGCGCTGGCGCGCACGCGGATGGCTTCATCGCGGGCCAGCTGGTCCACGCGTTCGTTGTCCGGGTCGCCGGAATGGCCCTTGACCCAGCGCCAGTCGATCCGATGCCGCTGGGTGGCCGCGTGCAGACGCTCCCACAGATCGCGGTTCTTGACCGGATCGCCACCGGCGGTTTTCCAGTTGCGCCGCACCCAGCCGCCCATCCATTCGGTGATGCCCTGGCGCACGTACTGCGAATCGGTATGCAGCACGATCTCACACGGCTCGGTGAGGGTCTCCAGGCCCGAGATGGCGGCCATCAACTCCATGCGATTGTTGGTGGTGTGACCTTCCCCGCCGGTGACCTCGCGCTCATGTCCCTTGTAGCGCAGCAGGGCGGCCCAGCCGCCCGGCCCGGGATTACCGAGGCACGCGCCGTCGGTGTGTATTTCAATGGATTTCATGTAGTTCCGTAAAAAGTCAGGTCGCCAGCGGCCGGCGCCAATCGGCCGTCCTGAGCTGGCCAATAGCGGTCAACGTGGTGGTGCGCTTTTCCCCGCTCAATACACAGATCGCGCGCAATGCCGCCAACGACGTACCTGCGCCTGCACCGGAGGAATCCAGCAAAGGCCCCAGATGGCGCAGCGAGGTGCAGCGCAGACCCTGGCGCTGGATCAGCATCCGGCAATGCCCCGCCGAGGGTGGCCGTGCGCCCTGCCATTGCCAGTGCGTGCGGTAGGGACTGCAGCGGTTGAGCAGTGTCATCCACAGCCGCCCCCCGGGCATCAAGATCCGCGCGCACTCGGCCAGCAGATCCGCCGCCTGCTCCGCCGCCACATGCTGCAGCACGATCGCATTGACGGACTCGGCCGGCAGCGGCAGGGGCAGCGAGCAACGCAGATCGCCGTCGTACCCCGGTCCGGTCACATGCGGATGCAGCCGGATGCCCCGGCCCTGGGGTGGAGACACGGGCAACCAGCTGGCCGCCGGCCCCATCCACAGCCAAGGCTGCGCCGGTACCGCACGCAACTGTTCAAGCAGGGTCCGATGCTCGAGTTCACGCATCGCAAGCGCGCCAGTTTTCTCAAACCAGGCCGAGACTGCAGCTTGACGGGGGAACGGGGCGGCAGGCATGGTCCAATTCTATGCGACTGACCGCCCTGCCTGCATTTCAGGACAACTACATCTGGGCGCTGCAAACACCTGACGACCGCACGGTTTTTGTCGATCCGGGCCAAGCCGGCCCCGTATTCGACGCCGCGGACCAAGGCATGCAGCCCGCTGCCGTCCTGCTCACCCACCACCACGACGACCACATCGGCGGCGTCGCGGCGCTGCGCCAGCGCTGGCCCTGGCTGCCGGTGTTCGCCCCAGCCGATGAACGCATCACTTTGGATTGTGAACGGGTGGGTGAAAACGACCGGGTACAATTGCCCGGCTTCGATTTCACCGTGCTGGAAGTTCCCGGCCACACCCGGAGCCATATCGCCTACCTCGGCCACAACCACCTGTTTTGTGGCGACATGCTGTTCAGCCTGGGCTGTGGACGCATGTTCGAAGGTACGCCCGCCCAGATGCTGGCCTCGCTGCAACGCCTGGCCGCGCTGCCCCCGCAGACATGGGTCTGCTGCGGGCACGAGTACACACTGGCCAATGCCGTGTTCGCTCGGCATATCGATCCCACCAACGCGGCATTGCAACGCCGCCAACAGGAAGCTCAGGACATGCGCAGCCGCTCACGCCCCTCCGTTCCCGCCCTACTGGCCAGCGAACTGCAGTGCAACCCATTCCTGCGCACCAACGACTCCGCCATTCGCGCCGCCGTCGCCACCCGTCTGGGCCGGGCGCCAGCCGATGAAGTGGAGACCTTTGCCGAATTACGGCGCTGGAAAGACGGTTTCCGCGCATGAAGCGGCACGCTCTGGCGCTCGCGCTCGGGATGTTTCTGGGCGTGGGCGCGGCTGCCGCCAGTACCCCGCCGCTGCCCGTCAGCGCCGGGGTGAGCCAGAACCTCGCGGCACTGGGCGCCTTGCCCATTGACCCGGCCTCGCTGCCGCCGCCGACCAGCCGCAATGGTCGCGAGATTTTCGCCAACTTCCGCGAAGGCCTGGCCGACGCCCAGTGCGATGCCGCCGCGACCAATCCCCGCTGGCGCAAGCACTTCGCACACGCCCCTTCGCGCCTGGGCAATATCGAAGACGATGCACTGCCGCTGTTCGGTTACGTGGTTGATGAACTGCGTGAGGCCGGCCTGCCGACCGAATATGCGCTGATCCCCTTCGTGGAAAGCGGCTACAGGCCCGGCGCGCGCAATGCCGGTGGCCCTGCCGGGCTGTGGCAGTTCATCGCCACCACCGCACGCAACCACCGGGTACCGATGGAAGCCGGCTACGACGGCCGCCTTTCTGCGGTGGATTCCACCCGCGCGGCCGTACGCTACCTGAAAACGCTGCACGGCATGTTCGGCGGCGACTGGCGGCTGGCGGTGATGGCCTACAACGCCGGCGAGTACCGCATCCTGCAATCGCTACGGCGGGCCGGCATGAACGCCCAGAACGCGCGTCCCGCAGAGTTGCCCGGGCTCTCGCCCATCACCTATTCGTATGTCGAGAAACTGCACGCGCTGGCCTGTGTGCTGGAACAGGCCGAGAAGCAACCGGATCTGATGGCCGCCCTCGACCGTCCAGTACCGATTCTCAAGGGCCACCCGCTGCCAGCCAACACCACGCTGGCCGCCTGGTCGGCGCAGAATGCACTGGACCCGGCCCGAATCGCCCGCCTCAACCCGGCCGTGACCGGTGCACGCCCGGGCGTGCGGGTGCTGGCACCTGCGATGATCGGCCATGCAGAAGGAGCCATAGCGCAGACCGACAGCTTCGCAGTGGCCTCCTCCTCCCCACCTCCGGCCACGGCCGCAGCCCCGCGCGTGGCCAGCAGCAGCGCAGCAACCACCACCGGCCGGACCTCACGCCGCCATACCGTGCGCAGCGGCGAATCGGCCTGGTCGATCGCACGTCGCTACGGGGTTCCCGTCAAAGCCCTGCTGGCCCGCAACAACCTGGACGCCAAGGCGACGCTCAAACCGGGCATGGTGCTCAACTTCGAAGATGCGCGCTGAGGCCGCAGCTCCCCTGCCCACCCGACACTGCAGGACAGACAAATAAAAAAGCCCGGCGAAAGCCGGGCTTTTTACTTGAACCCAGACCTAGAGCTGGGATTCCTGCACCTGCACCTTGAAGCGCTTGCGCATGCCATCCACATAGGCCTTCGCCGCCGCAGCGCCATCGATCTGGCTGAGCTGCTGCTTCAACATGGACTGCTGCTGCTCACTCACTTCAGCGATATCGCCAGGCGTCACCTTGGTCACCGCGAACACCGCATAGCGACCATCGCCCATGTCGACTTTGCCATAGCTCGGCTTGTCGGCACTTGGCGGTGCCGCAGCGAATACGGCTCGATTGGCCTCAACGGTAGGCATCGGCGCGGTACGCGGCAGACCCGGCATCGGCAACAGCTGCAGTTTTTCGGATTCGGCCAGCAGCTGCAGGGTTTGTCCGCTGCCCAGCTTGGCCAGCAGTGCATCAGCGGCCTTGCTCGATGCTTCTTCCGTACGGTGTGCGCGAATGGCCGCAATCACCTGCTCACGTGCCTGCGCAAGCGGGATCGGCTGCTCCGGCGTGTGCTCGGTGACACGCAGCATCACGTTGTGGTTCGGCGCGATCTCGATCGGGTCACTGACCGTACCGTCTTCCACCCGCGCGTCGGAGAACGCCGCACGCAACACGGCCGGGGTGGCAGCGATACCGCTGGCGGTCGTCCGCGTGAACGGTCCCAGCACCTGCACCGGCACGCCCACTTCCTTGGCTGCCGGCTCCAACGCGGTCGGGTTCTTGTAGACCAGATCCACCAGGCGCCCGCTCAGCTCGCTGAACGCCTTTTCGGTATCAGCCTGCAACTGTTCGGCAGCCAGCTGATCGCGGACCTCCTCGAACGGACGCCCTTCACCGCCCTTGATCTCGCGCAGCTTCAGCACGTGGTAACCGAAATCGGTCTTGACCGGCCCGGTGATCTCGCCAATCTTCATCGCATACAGGGCGTCCTCGAACGGCTTGACCATCACTTCGCGCTCGACCCAGCCCAGATCACCACCCTCGTTCTTCGAGCCCGGGTCATCGGAGTTGGCCTTGGCCAGTGCCGCAAAATCAGCCCCCTGCCTGGCTTCTTCAGCCAGCTTTGCCGCCTTGGCTTCTGCGGCCTTCTGCGACGCCGCATCGGAACCGGCGCTGATCAGGATGTGCGATGCCAGACGCTGCTCAGGCGCAACAAAACGCGCCTTCTCCTCGTCGTAGCGACGGCGCAGCGCGGCGTCATCAGCCGGCGCAACCGGCGGCAACGTCGCCGCACTGAGTTCAACGTACTCGATGGAGACACTTTCCGGCTGCAGGAAATCCTTCGGATGGCTGTCGTACCACTGCTTGATTTCGTCATCGCTGACAGCGGCGGTATCGACTTCCGGTGCGGGCAACAGCGCGAACTCGACGTCACGGGTTTCACCCAGCAGCTTCAGCAGACGCTCGCTTTCACCCTTGGTGACAAAACCGGACTGTGCAAGCGCGCTGGGAATGATCGACTGCTGCAGACTGGTGCGCACCAGCTGTTCGAACATCGCCGGTGTCCGCGGCGGCACACTCTGCGCCAGCACCAGCCGGTACTGGTCGGCATCGAACTTGCCATCGCGCTGGAACGCCGGAATGCTGGCGATGTAATCGCGCACCGCGGCATCGCCGATCACGATATGCGCGTCTTCAGCCGCCAGACGCACGACCTGCTCGTCAATGAGCTGATCCAGCACCAGCAGTTTGTTCTCCGCCGTTTCGAATTCACGCGGATCGAAATTCTCGCCCTGCTGCTCACGCGCCTGCATCCGCGCCTGCTCGAAACGGGTACGGAATTCTTCGGCACTGATTTCGTGATGGCTCCACAGGAACGACATCGGCCACCAGGACGGCGCCGACTGCCACCAGGTCGGCGGCGCCGACACCTTGGCCACGTTCTGCGCACCGACACCGCAAGATAGCTGTTGTCGATCACGAACAGGAACGGAATCATCAACAGGCCCATGATCACGGTAACGATCCAGCCCGAGGTCTTGTCGCGGAGTTTCTGCAGCATGGGAAAAATCACGGCCCGATTGGCGAGCCGGGCAGTGTAACCCGCTTCCCGCCCGACTCCCAGCGCACGTGTTCCACATGAGCGGCCAAAGAAAAACCCCCGGCTTGCGCCGAGGGCTTTTGAGACAACTGGCGGAGCGGACGGGACTCGAACCCGCGACCTCCGGCGTGACAGGCCAGCATTCTAACCAGCTGAACTACCGCTCCACGTTTTGACTCGTCCGTCCTGCAAGGTTTCCCCGCAAAACGCGCATTCCGAAGAATGACTGGATAAATGGCGGAGCGGACGGGACTCGAACCCGCGACCTCCGGCGTGACAGGCCAGCATTCTAACCAGCTGAACTACCGCTCCACATTTAACCTGTTTGTTTTCTCCGGTCCCGGGGGACTTGAGAAAACGAGGCCCCCGATTCCTCAGGGGCCCGTATGAAGTGGCGGAGCGGACGGGACTCGAACCCGCGACCTCCGGCGTGACAGGCCAGCATTCTAACCAGCTGAACTACCGCTCCACTTTCAAACTTTTACCAATGATGCTTTGGTGGGTGCTGAGGGTTTCGAACCCCCGACCCTCTCCGTGTAAGGGAGACGCTCTACCGCTGAGCTAAGCACCTAGGTGAGCCGCTTAGTTTACAGCGTCTTTCAGAGCTTTGCCAGCCTTGAACGCAGGATTTTTCGAAGCGGCGATCTTGATGGTGTCACCGGTCTTCGGATTACGGCCGGTGCGCTCGGCGCGCTCGCGAACCTGGAACGTACCAAAGCCGACGAGAGTCACGGCATCGCCCTTCTTCAGAGCTTTGGTGATCTCGGCGATGACGGCGTCAACTGCACGGCCAGCCTCAGCCTTGGACAGGTCGGCAGCAGCGGCAACGCCATCAATCAATTCGGTCTTGTTCATTCTGTAAAACTCCCTTTGCGGTAATGCCGCGGAATAGATGGGTGGGTCGTCGCCCGCATTTGCAGCAGCGGCAACCGGAAAATCCTTCAAACACGTTGCCTGTGATTTCACAGGTACGTGAGTCGCACTTTTATACCAGCCGCCCCCTACCCGCGCAAGCTGAAAAGCCAATAACGACGCGGGTTTCAGGGGTTTTCAGCACTGCATTCAATGCTTGACGCGTGTTGCCGGAGATGACTTGGCCTTGCCTCGTACCGCCACACGCGGCGCTTTCTTGCCCACCTTCTTCGGCGCCGGTGGCGACTCCAGTGCGATATCCAGCACTTCATCGATCCACTTCACCGGCACGATGTGCAGATCGCGGGTGACATTGGCGGGGATATCAGCCAGATCCTTGCGGTTCTCGTCGGGGATGAGCACGGTGCGGATGCCACCGCGCAACGCCGCCAGCAGCTTCTCCTTCAAACCACCGATGGCGGTGACGCGGCCGCGCAGCGTGATTTCACCCGTCATCGCCACATCCGCCTTGACCGGAACCCGGGTCAACGTGGAGACCAGCGAGGTGACCATCGCGATACCCGCGCTGGGGCCATCCTTCGGCGTGGCGCCATCGGGCACATGCAGATGCACATCGTGCTTCTGCAGGAAATCGACATCGATCCCCAGCGTTTCGGCACGCGCACGCACCACCGACAATGCCGCCGTCGCCGACTCCTTCATCACATTGCCCAACTGGCCGGTCAGGGTGACAGCGCCTTTGCCCGGAATCAGTGTCGACTCGATCTGCAACAGGTCACCGCCGACCTCGGTCCACGCCAGACCGGTGACCAAGCCGATCTCGTTCGCCTCCTCGGCACGACCGAAGTCGAAGCGCTGCACGCCTAGGTATTTCTCCAGGTTCTTCGCGTCCACCACCACCACGGCTTTCGGCTTCTTGGCAGATTTCTTTGCAGCCACTTTCTTCACCGGCTGCGGACCGGCCAGGGCAATTTCCTTCACCACCTTGCGGCAGATCTTGGCGATCTCACGCTCGAGGTTGCGCACGCCCGATTCGCGCGTGTAGTAGCGCACGATGTCACGGATCGCCCCCTCCTCGATCGCCAGCTCCTCCACCTTCAGGCCATTGGCCTTGAGCTGCTTGGGCACCAGGTAACGGGTGGCGATGTTGAGCTTTTCATCCTCGGTATAGCCCGGGATGCGGATCACTTCCATGCGGTCCAGCAGCGGACCGGGGATGTTCAACGAGTTGGAGGTGGCCACGAACATCACTTCGCTCAGGTCCAGATCGACCTCGAGGTAGTGGTCGTTGAAAGCGTTGTTCTGCTCCGGGTCCAGCACTTCGAGCAGGGCCGAGGACGGATCGCCACGGAAATCCATCGACATCTTGTCGATCTCATCCAGCACGAACAGCGGATTCTTGCTGCCGACCTTGTTGAGGTTCTGCACGATGCGGCCCGGCATCGAGCCGACGTAGGTACGGCGATGGCCACGGATCTCGGCCTCGTCGCGGACGCCACCCAGGCTCATGCGCACGAACTTGCGGTTGGTGGCCTTGGCGATGGACTGACCGAGCGAGGTCTTGCCCACGCCGGGCGGTCCGACCAGGCACAGGATCGGGCCCTTCATCTGCTTCACGCGCGACTGCACGGCCAGATACTCGAGAATGCGGTCCTTGACCTTCTCCAAGCCGTAGTGGTCGGCATCCAGCGTGTCCTGCGCGGCCTTCAGATCCTTGCGGACCTTGGTGCGTTTGTTCCACGGCACACCCAGCAGCCATTCCAGATAGTTGCGCACCACCGCCGCTTCTGCCGACATTGGCGACATCTGCTTGAGCTTGTTGAGTTCGTTCTTGGCCTTGGCCTCGACCGCCTTGGGCATGCCGGCGTCGGCGATCTTGCGCGCCAGCTCTTCCAGCTCGCCCGGCGCGTCATCCAGATCACCCAGTTCCTTCTGGATGGCCTTCATCTGCTCGTTGAGGTAGTACTCGCGCTGGCTCTTTTCCATCTGCGACTTCACGCGCCCGCGGATGCGTTTCTCCAGCTGCTGCACGTCGATCTCGCCGTCGACCAGGCCGACCAGCATTTCCAGACGATCACCGATCTGCAGGGTTTCCAGCAGCTTTTGCTTGTCGGCCAGGCGCACGCCGATGTGCGCGGCGATGGTGTCGGCCAGACGCGCCGGCTCATCGATACCAGCCAGCGTCTGCAGCAGCTCCGGCGGCAGCTTGCGGTTGGTCTTGACGTACTGCTCGAACAGCGACATCAGCGAACGGGCGATCGCCTCGATCTCTCGCGGCTCGCGCGTCTCATCCGATTCGATTTCCACGCCGTGCCCCTGCAGCGCGCCATCCTGCTCATGGACCTTGTCCACGGCCACGCGCGAGAGCCCCTCGACCAGCACCTTGATGGTGCCATCGGGCAGCTTCAGCAATTGCAGCACCTGCGCCAGGGTACCGACGGTGTACAGGTCCGCCGCGGCCGGGTCATCGGTTTCGGCCGACTTCTGCGCCAGCAGCAGGATGCGCTTGTCCGCCTCCATCGCGCGCTCCAGCGCCTGCATGGACTTGTCGCGGCCCACGAACAGGGGAATGACCATGTGCGAGAACACCACCACGTCGCGCAGTGGCAGGACCGGCAGGTCGAGGACTTCGAGTTGGGACTGGGCCATGGGGGCTCCGCAGGAATTCGGGGGAACAACCAGCCGGGAGCTGGTGGGTGGACAAGGCTGAAATAAAAAAGCCGATGGCCCCGTTATGGGGCCATCGGCGAGGTGTTGCAAGAGGTGTACGAGCGAGATTCTGAACGGGCAACCCAGCCCCGCAACAGTGCGTCCCGTTGCCCCTGTTCAGTCGCCGGAAGCAGCCTTGGGCGGTGCCGGCGGCGTCTGGTAGATCACGTACGGCTCGGACTTGTTCTCGATGACCGATTCATCGACCACCACCTTGCTGACATTTTCCTGCGACGGCAGGTCATACATGGTGTCCAGCAGCACCGACTCGACGATCGTGCGCAGGCCGCGGGCACCGGTCTTGCGCTTGATCGCCTTTTTGGCGATGGCCGCCAGCGCGTCGGGCCGGAACTCCAGCTCGACGTTCTCCATCTCGAACAGTTTCTTGAACTGCTTGGTGATGGCGTTCTTCGGCTCGGTCAGGATCTTGATCAGTGCCGGCTCATCGAGCTCTTCCAGCGTGGCGACCACCGGCAGGCGGCCGACAAACTCGGGGATCAGACCGAACTTGATCAGATCTTCCGGCTCGACCTCGGCCAGTACCTTGCCGATCTCCTGCTTGCGCTCGGTGCTCTTGACCTTGGCGCCAAAGCCAATACTGCTGGTTTCCGAGGAACGCTGCTGGATCACCTTGTCCAGGCCGGCGAACGCGCCGCCACAGATGAACAGGATGTTCTTGGTATCGACCTGCAGGAACTCCTGCTGCGGATGCTTGCGTCCGCCCTGCGGCGGCACGCTGGCCACGGTGCCTTCGATCAGCTTCAGCAGGGCCTGCTGCACACCTTCGCCCGACACGTCGCGGGTGATCGACGGGTTCTCGCTCTTGCGCGAGATCTTGTCGATCTCATCGATGTAGACGATGCCCTGCTGCGCCTTCTCGACGTCGTAGTCGCACTTCTGCAGCAGCTTCTGGATGATGTTCTCCACGTCCTCGCCCACGTAACCGGCTTCGGTCAGCGTGGTCGCATCGGCCATGGTGAAGGGCACATTGAGCAGCCGCGCCAGCGTTTCGGCCAGCAGCGTCTTGCCCGAACCGGTCGGGCCGACCAGCAGGATGTTGGACTTGGACAGCTCGACGTCGTCGTTCTTCTGACGGCTTTCGATGCGCTTGTAATGGTTGTACACCGCCACCGCGAGCGTGCGCTTGGCGCGGGTCTGACCGATCACATACTGGTCCAGGACCTCGAGGATTTCCTTCGGCTTGGGCAGCGAACTGCGTGCCGACTGGGCCTTCTCCTCAAGCTCCTCACGGATGATGTCGTTGCACAGCTCCACGCATTCATCACAGATGAACACGCTCGGGCCCGCGATCAGCTTGCGTACTTCATGCTGACTCTTGCCGCAGAACGAGCAGTAAAGAATCTTGCTGCTGTCCCCGGAACGACCTTGCCGGTCTTCGCTCATGCTTCGCTTACCCAGTTGCTTCCCCCTATGAACAGGGGGTTCAAATTCGAGAATAACACAGGGCCGGAGGGACACCAGCCCCGTTCCGACCCTGCAGAATTGCCGTGTTTTCCGGCAGTTTTTACCATCAGGCCGCTTGGATCGACTCGTCCGGACGACGCTCAAGCACCTGGTCCACCAGACCATAGGCCTGGGCCTCGGCCGCGCTCTTGAAATTGTCGCGCTCGGTGTCGCGCGCGATGGTTTCCAGCGATTGCCCGGTGTGCTTGGACAGCACCTCGTTCAGGCGAGCGCGCAGGGTCAGGATTTCACGCGCATGGATGTCGATGTCGGTGGCCTGGCCCTGGAAGCCCCCCAGCGGCTGATGGATCATCACCCGCGAATTAGGCAGCGCATAACGCTTGCCGGCCGCACCGGACGCCAGCAGCAGCGCGCCCATGGAGGCCGCCTGACCGATGCAGATCGTGCTCACATCCGGCTTGATGTATTGCATGGTGTCGTAGATCGCCATACCGGCGGTGACCACGCCACCGGGCGAATTGATATAGATACTGATGTCCTTTTCCGGATTTTCCGCTTCCAGGAACAACAGCTGCGCCACCACCACGTTCGCCATGTGATCGTCGATGGGACCGACCAGGAAAATCAGGCGTTCTTTGAGCAGGCGCGAATAGATGTCATAGGCGCGCTCGCCGCGGGCGGTCTGTTCGACCACCATTGGAACCATGTTCAGGGCTTTGGCTCGGTTGTCCATTACGTGGGGCACCTATTTTGAGAGGAACACCCCGCGCCAGCGGCGCGGGGATCAAACGCCCGCCAGTTACTGGCGGATGGCTTCCTGGAACGACAGCGACTGCTCGGTGTGCTGGGCACGCTCGGCGATCCAGTCGATCACCTGCTCTTCCATCACGCGGTTCTGCAGGCCAGCCATAAGCTGGGGGTCGTTGCGGTACATCTCAATGACCTGCTCGGGCTCTTCGTAGGTCGAAGCGATCAGGCGCATGGTTTCGTTCAGGCGTTTCGGATCCAGGCGCAGCTCGTTCTTGCGGGCCACTTCACCGACCAGCAGGCCGACCAGCACGCGCTTGGCAGCGGCGTCCTTGAAGCTTCATGGGCATCGGCCGGCACTTCGCCCGGGTTGCCGCCCTGGCGACGGATGGCCTCGATCTGCTGGGCCAGCATCGCACGGGCTTCGTTCTCGACCAGACGCGGCGGCAGCTCCACCGAGGAATAGGCGGCAATCAGCTGCTCGCCCACTTCACGGCGCAGACGGTTCATCAGCGCACCCTTGAGCTCGCGCTCCAGGTTGGAACGGATGTCGGCGCGGAACTGCTCCGGATCACCGTTCTTCACACCGAAGCTCTTGATAAACGCGGCGTCGACTTCCGGAACTTCCTGTTCGGAGACTTCAACGGCCTTGACGGTGACCTTGGCCGTCTTGCCGGCCAGCGCCGGCACGCGCCAGTCGGCCGGGAAATCGACGTCCAGCGTCTTTTCCTCGCCCTTGGCCAGCCCGACCAGGCCCTTTTCAATCGACTCGAACATCATGCCCTGGCCGAGAATGATGGTGCCCTTCTCGGCACCTTCCGCCGGCAGGCGCTCGTCGCCGATCTGCGACCAGGTTTCCAGACCGACCAGATCCCCTTGCTGCGCACCGCGCGCAACCGGCTTCCAGCTGCGGCGCTGCGCACGCAGGTTCTCGATCATCTGGTCGATGTCGGCGTCGCTGATTTCAGCGGTGTGACGCACAACGTTCAGCTTGGTCACATCGACATCGCCGAAGTCCGGCACCAGCTCGACGGTGGCGACGAAATCGAACTCGCCTTCGCCGGCCTTGTCGATGCGCGGATTGCCGGCGATGCGCAGCTCATGCTGGCGCAGCGCGGCGTCGAACGTCTCGCGCAGCAGGCCATCCACCGCCTCGGCGCGCACCTGCTGACCGAAGCGCTGCTCGATCACCTTGGCCGGCACCTTGCCTGGGCGGAAACCCTTGATGCGCGCAGTGCGAGCGATCTCACCCAGGCGTCCATTGATGTGGGTCTGCAGGCGCTCCTCCGGCAGGGAAAAGGTCAGACGGCGTTCCAGGTTGCCGGTGGATTCGATCGAAGCTTGCATGTGGACTCCTGCCACCGGTGGCGCATGGGCCCCGGCTCGATTGGTAGAGAAACGGATTTGAACGGCGCACGTATCCACGCCAGCCCGGTAGTTTCGCTGATTCTGGCGGGCGCTTCCAGCCCGCTGCAAGACCGCAGCACCGAAACCGGCGCCGGGAAGATGGGACCGGCAATATCCAAAGATGGTGCGAAAGGGGGGACTCGAACCCCCACGCCTTGCGGCACTGGAACCTAAATCCAGGGCGTCTACCAATTCCGCCACTTTCGCGATGCCGATTCAGGCCGCCATTGTTGCAGGAGCGCCAGAAAAGCGGAAGACAAGCACCCGCCCCCCATCCAACGCCCCAGACCGCCCCCCCCTGTCTGGCAAGAAAAAAGCCGCCAGATCACTCTGACGGCTTTTCAATCTGGTGGGCTGTCAAGGATTCGAACCTTGGACCTATTGATTAAGAGTCAACTGCTCTACCAACTGAGCTAACAGCCCTGAAACTTCGGCGCCAAGTCTACACCAGAGGGTGTTTTCCACGCCACCCCAAAGTGCGGGGCTTACATAAAAAGCAAAAGCCGCCAGATTGCTCTGACGGCTTTTCAATCTGGTGGGCTGTCAAGGATTCGAACCTTGGACCTATTGATTAAGAGTCAACTGCTCTACCAACTGAGCTAACAGCCCTGAAAATCAGGAGGCGAATAATGCCGCAACCTGGCTTTTATTGCAAGCCCGGATTTCACTCCGAAGCTTTGAAACAGTGGGGTGGCTGAGGGGATTCGAACCCCCGACCACCGGAATCACAATCCGGTACTCTAACCAACTGAGCTACAGCCACCACTGAAAACTTGCTACCTACCGCTTGCACCTGATGGTGCGCCCGACAGGAATCGAACCTGTAACCGCCGGCTTAGAAGGCCGGTGCTCTATCCAGTTGAGCTACGGGCGCTCTGACCGGATTGTCGCACTCCAACACGCGCTTGGTGCATTGGATGGTCGGGGTAGAGGGATTCGAACCCCCGACATCCTGCTCCCAAAGCAGGCGCGCTACCAGACTGCGCTATACCCCGGCGGTGAATCTCTCCGATGCCCCGGAAAGGTCGGCTATTGTCGTAATAGTGGCGCAGTCTGTCAACGGTAAATTTCACTTCGATTGATACGGGTATGCTTGATGCAGCACCCGCCCCTCATTCCTCGCAACGGAGACTTGCATGCGCAGCGGCAACCCCGCCCTTTCCGAATCCACCTTCCTCGATCTTGGCAGTGGCAGCGTGGTCTCACGCGGCGCGCAGGTGATGACGATCAACGGCACCGTCAACAAGACCGGTCTGCTGTTGCTGCTGGCCGTGCTCACCGCCGCGTTTGCATGGAGCGGCACGATCAGCGACAGCGGCGAGCTGCTGCCGGCCGCCAAACTCTACCTGTGGGGCGGCATGATCACCGGCCTCATCCTGTCGGTGGTGACCATCTTCAAGAAGAGCTGGGCACCGGTCAGCGCACCGCTGTACGCATTGGCCGAAGGCTTCTTCCTGGGCTCGATCTCGGCCATCTACGAAGCCCGCTTCAACGGCATTGTCTTCCAGGCGGTGATCCTGACCTTCGGCACGCTGTTCGCGCTGCTGTTCGCCTATCGCAGCGGACTGATCAAGGCCACCGAGAACTTCAAGCTGGGCGTGGTCGCCGCCACCGGCGGCATCGCACTGGTGTACCTGGCCACGATCGTATTGGGCTTTTTCAATATCAACATCCCCTTCATCCATGAGTCCGGCCTGATCGGCATCGGTTTCAGCCTGTTCGTGGTAGTGATCGCGGCGCTGAACCTGGTGCTGGATTTCGACTTCATCGAAAGCGGCGTGGAAGCCGGAGCACCCAAGTACATGGAGTGGTACGGCGCGTTCGGGCTGATGGTCACCCTGGTGTGGCTGTATATCGAATTCCTGCGCCTGCTGTCCAAGCTGCAATCCCGCAACTGAGGGCCTGCAGCAGACGGTGATGCAAAGGGCGCCCTCAGGCGCCCTTTGTTTTTTTTGGGACGTTGCGCCGCTGACCTGCAACGCGGAGAGTGCACAGGGCCCGGCCCCCGCCCTTTCACATAGCGAAGGCGCGGCGATGACGTTGCGACCGTCCGCAGCACACCGCCCACGCGATCAATCCAAACAGAAACGGAGCGCTTGCGCGCTCCGTTTCGTCAACCACCAGCGTGCCGCCGCCGCAATCAGATGCGGCTGGCGATCGCCTTGGCGAAGCCCATGGTAGTGCCGGTGCCGCCCAGATCGCCGGTCAGCGAGTCCTTGGCTTCCATCGTGGCGACGATGGCCTTGCGCAGGCGCTCGGCGTTTTCCGGCTGGCCCACGTGGTCCAGCATCTGCGCCGCACCCAGCATCAGCGCCACCGGGTTGGCCTTGCCCTGACCGGCGATGTCCGGCGCGGTGCCATGCACGGCTTCGAAGATCGCCACGTCAGCACCGATGTTGGCACCCGGAGCCAGACCCAGGCCGCCGACCAGGCCGGCACACAGGTCGGAGATGATGTCGCCGAACAGGTTGGTGGTGACGATGATGTCGAACTGCTCCGGACGCATCACCAGCTGCATGCAGGCGTTGTCGACGATCATTTCCTGGAATTCGATTTCCGGATACTTGGCGGCCACTTCACGCGCCACGTCCAGGAACAGGCCCGAGGTCGACTTGATGATGTTGGCCTTGTGCACGGCGGTTACCTTCTTGCGGCCGGTGCTCTTGGCCAGCTCGAAGGCGTAACGCACGATGCGCTCGGAACCTTGCGGGTGATGCGGGTGCCGGAGAAAGCGGTCTCGCCGTCGGCCGACACTTCCTGGCCTTCGGCCAGGTAGGCGCCTTCGGTGTTCTCGCGCACCGTGATCATGTCGATGTTCTCGTAGCGCGACTTGGTGTTCGGGAACGAGATGGCCGGACGCACGTTGGCGTACAGGTCGAACTGGCGACGCAGGGCGACGTTGATCGAGCTGAAACCACCACCCACCGGCGTGGTCAGCGGGCTCTTCAGCGCCACCTTGTTCTTCGTGATCGATTCCAGCGTGGACGCCGGGATCAGCTCACCGTGCTTTTCCAGCGCGGCCAGGCCGGCGTCGGCGTATTCATAGGTCAGGCCGGTGTTCAGCGCGTCGAGCACGAACAGGGTGGCGTCCATGATTTCCGGGCCGATGCCATCGCCGCGGATGACGGTGATTGTCTGCGTCATTTTGGGTATTCCAAACAGGGAGGAGGGGAAAGCGCCATCCGGCTGCCCGGAACCCGGCGCGATTGAAAAGGTTTCAACTGTCAATTATGCCCGATCCGCCCCTCCGCCCCCAACTGGACCAAGGTCTGGGTTCAGCCGTGGTCGTGCCCGGCCGGCGCCTGGGCCGCCCCGTTCTCGAGCTGGTCGAGGAAATCCACCGCCCGCCGCAGGTGCGGAATAACGATCGAGCCGCCCACCACCAGACCGACCGAGAAGGTCTCGAAGAACTCCTCGCGACTGACCCCGGCCTCCTTGCACTGGGCCACGTGGTAACTGATGCAGTCGTCGCAGCGCAGTACCAGCGAGGCGACCAGACCCAGCAGTTCCTTGGTCTTCACATCCAGCGCACCGGCCTGGTAGGTCTGGGTGTCCAGCGCGAAGAAGCGCCGCACCACCTGGTTGGGCTCGGCCAAGATGCGCTGGTTCATGCGCTGGCGGAATTCGGTGAATTCGGCCAGACGGTCCTTCTCGGTCCCGGCGCTCATGCGCCCTGCCCCGCCAGCAGCGGCTCGAGCTTGCCGGCACGATGCAGCGCCATCATGTCGTCGTAGCCACCGACATGGACGTCGCCGACGAAGATCTGCGGCACGCTGGTGCGCCGGGTCAGCGCCATCATCTTCTCGCGCTCGGCCGGATCCAGGTCGATACGGACTTCGGTCCACGACTGGTTCCTGCTCTTCAGGAAGTTCTTGGCGGCCACGCAGTAAGGACACACGGCGGTGGAGTAGATGGTCACTGCAGGTGCGCCGGACACGGCGCCGGTGACGGGATTGCTCACAAGGAAACTCCTCGCTGGAAATGTTGTCCTTATATGGTAGCGGGCGCATGGATTTTCGATGCCACCGGCAGAACACTCTGGATTAACCTGCGCTTCACACCCCGCCGCCGCTTCCCCGTCATCCTCCGCCCAGCCCTACCGGAGTCACCGTTTGCGCCCGTTGCTGCTTGCCACCGCTTTGACCTTGGCCCTGGCCACCCCGCCCGGCGCGGCCCAGGACACGAAACTGCCGGACATCGGCTCATCGGCCGGCGAGCTGCTCACGCCCGCCCGTCAAGCTGAATACGGCGGCATGATGCTGCGCGAGCTGCGCAACTACGGCTACCTGCTGGACGACCCCCTGATCGACGACTGGCTGCAGGGGATGGGCACCGGGCTGGGTGCCAACAGCGCGCAGCCGCGCCAGCCGTTCACGTTTTTCATGCTCAAGGACCGGCAGATCAACGCCTTCGCCACCCTGGGCGGCTACATCGGCGTGAACGCCGGGCTGGTGCTGACCGCCCAGCGCGAAGACGAGGTGGCCGCGGTGCTGTCCCATGAAATCGCCCACGTCACCCAGCAGCACGTGCTGCGCGGCGTGGAGCGCGCCCAGCGCGACCAGATCCCGATCCTGCTGGGCATGCTGGCGGCGGTGGTCGCCGCGCAACAGGCCGGGGGCAACTCCTCCGGCGACGCCACCATGGCCGCGATCACCTCGGGCATGGGCCTGATGCAGCAGCGCCAGATCAATTTCACCCGCTCCAATGAATCGGAGGCCGATCGCCTCGGCATCCGCACCCTGGCCCACAGCGGCTATGACGTGGACGCGATGGCCGGCTTCTTCGAGCGCATGTCCGCGGCCATGCGCGGCAACGAGGGCGGCTACAGCACCCCGGATTTCCTGCGCACCCATCCAGTCAACATCACCCGCATCAGCGAGGCCAAATCCCGCGCCGAGCAGATGAAAAAAGACACCGTGCTGCTCACCACGCAGACGCCCACCGGCGTGCGCCAGGAACGGGTGAATCCCACCCTGCCGGATATCCGCGACCCGCTCGGTGCCGGCGGCAATCCGCTGCTGCCGAGCTCCCTGCAGCTGTCGCTGCCGGCCAGCAGCGTGGC
>NZ_BAZI01000011.1 GCF_001310775.1 Stenotrophomonas pictorum JCM 9942 | reverse complement strand
TGCAGCAGCGCCGCACCGGCCTCGACCCGCTGCCCCTCCGTGACTTCAATGCCGACGATGGTCTCGGCCGCCGGCGCCGGCACCACGATCCGGTCCCATTCCAGCGTGCCCAGCACCTGCGGCGGCGCCTTGCCACAGGCCGCCAGCAGCAACGCCAGTACCACCGGCAGCAGCGGCAATCGCGGTGCAGGCAAAAACGCTGGCATCGGAAGAACCCTCGCAGTGGCGTGCAGCAGGCGGCAGCGGACAACACCCTCACCTTGGCCACGCCGGCGTTAAATCCGCATCAGCAGCCATTGGCGATTATTTGACCAGCACCCGGAAACCCTTGCCAGCGTGGCGTCTTGCAGCCTTATCCACACCTTTCTCCGACAACCGCCCACAATCGCTGTGGATGACGCCAGCTGGACTGGCGGCATTTTCACCACCCCGCGTAAAGCCTTGTGCGGCAATGGCTGGCAGACCTTGTCCACAGGTTGCTGCAGCAGCACTGCACAGCGCCTGTGGAGAACCCGGCGGCTCTCGCCGAAGGCGGGACCTGCCCCGGCACCGGTCGCTCCAGCAGGCACGCGACGGCCAGCCCCATACGCCTCCGGCACGCAGGTCAACGGCGCCGACAAACGGTATCCCGCTCCACGACCGCGTGTGAGCCGCAGCCGGCCCCCGCTCCTAGGTCCGGGTTGCTGGTGGTCCCCTGCCGCGCGCGCTACCCTTCCTTGTCCCTCTTTCCTCCGCGCCGCCCCGGCGCGAGCTTTTTTCTGAAATGACGACCCATTCCCAACGCGATTTCACCCTGGAACCGGCAGACAACGAACGGCTGGCCAACCTCGCCGGCCCATTCGACGAACATCTGCGCCAGATCGAGCTCAAACTCGGCGTGGAAATCGCCAACCGCGGCCCGATCTTCCGCATCAGCGGCCCGGGCAAAACCCCGGCCGAGGCCGAAAAACTGATCAAGGCGCTATATGCCGAGGCCGCCGAGACGGTGTTCGACAGCCACGCCATCCACCTGCGACTGAACCGGGCCAACGTCGAGCACGTCGCCGGGCAGGCCTACGAGGCGCAGGAAGTGGCGATCAAGGTCAAGCGCGGCACCGTGCGTGGCCGCGGCGCCAACCAGTCCAAATACCTGCACCAGATCGCCACCCACGACATCAACTTCGGCATCGGCCCGGCCGGTACCGGCAAGACCTTCCTGGCCGTGGCGATGGCGGTGGATGCACTGAACGAAGCGCGCGTGCAGCGCCTGATCCTGGTGCGTCCGGCGGTGGAGGCCGGCGAAAAACTGGGCTTCCTGCCCGGCGACCTGTCGCAGAAGGTCGACCCGTACCTGCGTCCGCTGTACGACGCGCTGTACGAGATGCTGGGCGTGGAGAAAGTGGCCAAGCTGCTGGAGAAGAACGTCATCGAGATCGCGCCGCTGGCTACATGCGCGGACGCACCCTCAACGACGCGTTCGTGATCCTGGACGAGGCGCAGAACACCACCATCGAACAGATGAAGATGTTCCTGACCCGGTTGGGCTTCGGCTCCACCGCGGTGGTCACCGGCGACCTGACCCAGAACGACCTGCCCAAACACGTCAAATCCGGCCTGCGCGACGCCATCGAGGTGTTGCGTGGCGTGGAAGGCGTGAGCTTCACGTTCTTCGAATCGCGCGACGTGGTGCGTCACCCGCTGGTGGCGCGCATCGTCAACGCCTATGACCGCCGCGACCTGCAGCAGGTCAAACCCGGAGCAGACCTATGACCAGGGCCCCACCCGCCTTGATGTAGCCATCAGCTACGCCCTGCCCCGTGCCGGCCTGCCGGCGGCGGTGAGCTTCCGCAAATGGGCCGCTGCCGCGTTGAAGGGGCGTATCCGCGAAGCCGACCTGGCCATCCGTCTGGTCGATACCAAGGAAGGCCAGTCGCTGAACCACCACTACCGTGGCAAGGATTACGCCACCAATGTGCTCAGCTTCCCGGCCGAGCTGCCCGAGGGCCTGCCCAAGGGCGTGAAGTTCCCGCTGCTGGGCGACCTGGTGATCTGCGCGCCGGTGGTGGCCCGCGAGGCCGCCGAACAGGGCAAGGCCCTCAATGCCCACTACGCCCACCTGACCGTGCACGGCGTGCTGCATCTGCTGGGCTGGGACCACGAGGACGACAAGGAAGCCGAGGCGATGGAGCAGCTGGAGCGCGAAATCCTGGCCGACCTCGGCATCACCGATCCCTACGCCGGCGAACGCTGAATTCCGATGAAGCGTCTTTCCCTGTGCCTTCTGCTGTGCCTGGTCAGCGGCAACAGCGCCGCCGCCACCGCCATCGACCTGCCGGCGTTGATCGAATGTCGCCAGAGCGTGAGTGATTTCACCGCACTGGCGCCGATCGCCAACGACCCGCTCAAGGCCGTGGCGCTGGGCTGGCGGCCGCTGCCGCAGGGCAACCTGTTCATGGCCGAATACCGGCTCAACACCCCGATCACCGTGTTCGGCCGCCGTGCCGACCATATCGCCATGGCCGGCGCCACCATCGTGGCGATCCTCGACCTGCCCGATCCCCGTGAACTGGCCCGCGAACTGGACCTGGAATCGGCAGTGGATACCCCGGACAAAGCCATGTTCGGCCGCGAACTGGTCAGCCGCGACGTGATCGATGCCAGGACTGGCGAAGCCCTGATCGAATCGGTGATCCTGAGCGTGTCCAACGTCAAATCCCACCCCGGCAAAACCCTGGCCGGCTGCACCTACAGCCTGGACATCCCCGCCGAGGATGAAGCGCCGGAGGCCCCGCAAAAGGCCCCGGCGGCACCGTCACCGGCATGAGCTGACCGGAGCGGACATCCTGTTAGACTTGCGCCCAACGCCCGGTTTAGCGGGTGCAGTCAATTGAAGAGATGTCTGAAGACGACAGTAGTACCTCCCCGGAGCAAGGCGAGAAGAAGCGCAGCTGGCTTGAGCGCTTGACTGCGGCCTTCTCCGGCGAACCCCACACCCGCGACGAACTGCTTGCCGTGCTGCACACGGCACAACAGGACGGGCTGATCGCCGCGGACACCCTGCGCATGATGGAAGGCGCCATCTCGGTGGCCGAACTGACTGTCGGCGACGTGATGATCTCGCGCTCGCACATGGTGTCGCTGCCGGTCGACTCGCCGTTCCTGGAACTGATGAAGCAGGTGGTGGAATCGGGCCACTCGCGCTTCCCGGTCCATGGCGAGAACAAGGACGACATTCTCGGCATCCTGCTGGCCAAGGACCTGCTGCGCGGCGTGGTCGCCGACAACACCCACGCCAGCGTGCGCGAGTTGCTGCGCCCGGCGGTGCTGATTCCCGAATCGAAAAAGCTCAATGTGCTGCTCAAGGAGTTCCGGCTCTCGCGCAACCACATGGCGATCGTGGTGGACGAATACGGCGGTGTCGCCGGGCTGGTCACCATCGAGGACGTGCTGGAGCAGATCGTCGGCCAGATCGACGACGAGCATGACGAGACCGAGGACCACACCGCGCAGATCGCCATCCAGGCCGATGGCCGCTATGTGGTGGACGCACTGACCGCCATCGAGGATTTCAACGAGCGTTTCGGCGCCGATTTCCCCGACGATGACTACGACACCATTGGCGGTCTGGTCACCGAGGCCATCGGCCACCTGCCGGAGACCGGGGACGAGCTGACCCTGGACCGTTTCGTGTTCCGTGTGGCCCGCGCCGATGCCCGTCGCGTGCAGGCATTCCACGTCACGGTGCTACCCCCCGAAACCCGGGACGACGATTGATCCGCCGGCATCTGCCGCGGCTGCTGTCCGCATTACTGCTGCTGTGCCTGCTGCTGGTCTGCACGACCGGCAGCGCCCAGCCGGCCGCGGTCCAGCCCACTGACGCCACCACGCCACGTATCGGCGTGGTGACCATGCTGCCGGGCGAGGTCTTCTTCGAGCGCTTCGGCCACGATGCGCTGGTGGTACTCGACCCGGCCAGCGGCCAGGCCACGTCCTACAACTTCGGCTTCTTCGATCCGTCCGAACCGGATTTCATCGGCAATTTCGTGCGCGGCCGGATGATGTATTACCTGGTGGCGCTGCCCCTGGAAGAAGACCTGGCCCAGTACCGCGACGCCGGCCGCGGGGCCAGCCTGCAGTGGCTGGATCTTCCGCCGCAGCAGGCGCGGCAGCTGGCCGACGCCCTGGCCGAGCATGCCAAACCGGAAAATGCACGCTACCGCTACGACTACTTCACCGCCAACTGCGCCACGATGGTGCGTGACAGCCTGGATCAGGCCATGGGCGGAGGCCTGCAATCGCAGCTGGCCGGGCGCTCGCGCGGCAATACCTATCGCAGCGAATCGGTGCGCCTTGCCTCGCCTTCCCTGTGGATGTGGCTGGGATTCGACCTGGGACTGGGGCCGTTCGCCGACCGGCCACTGTCGCGCTGGCAGGAAGCTTCGTGCCGATGCGCCTGGCCGACAGCCTGCGCGAAGCCCGCAACAGTGAGGGGCGCCCCCTGGTACAGGCCGAGCAGCAGCTGTTGCCGCAGCGCCTGGCCGCCGAACCCCAGGAGCAGCGCCGTCACTGGTGGCCATGGCTGCTGGTGGGGCTGGCAGTGTCCGCGTCTCTGTTTGCGGCACGTCGCAAATCCCGGGCGATGGCCGCGTTCGCACTGCCGTTCTGGCTGTTCTGCGGTATCGCCGGTGCGCTGCTGACCTATCTGTGGGGCTTCAGCGAGCATCAAGCCGCCTGGGCCAATCGCAATCTGTTGCTGCTCAATCCACTGGCCCTGCTGCTGATTCCCGGCGCGGTCAGTCTGCTGCGTGGCCGTCGCCCCGGCCGCGGTTTCCGTATCGCAGTGGGGCTGCTGGCCGTGATCGCGCTGGTCGCGCTGCCGCTGCACTGGCTGTCGCTGCAGCCGCAGTTCAATGTGCAGTGGATCGTGCTGCTGCTGCCGATCCACCTGACTCTGGCGACCCTGCTCGGCAACCCGGCAGCGACCGTTTCCAAGGCAGAATAGGCCGCATGGAACCGACCCTGCCCGCATCCGTTTCGCCGCCAGTGAACCCGGCGTGCGTGATCAACTGCACCTGGTACGGCGAGGACGGCACGCTGCGCGCACTGGACCTGGACAGCATCAGCGACGTACTGGCCGACGATGCCAAGGGTTTTGTCTGGGTCGGCCTGTATGAGCCCGACGATGCGGTGCTGGACAAGGTCCAGGAAGAGTTCGATCTGCATGACCTGGCCGTCGAAGACACCCGCAAGGCGCACCAGCGGCCCAAGATCGAGACCTATGGCAACTCGCTGTTCGTGGTGGTGCATACCGCGCAGGTGGTGGACGAGCGTATCCGTTACGGCGAAACCCATGCCTTCCTGGGCCCACGCTATCTGGTGACGGTGCGCCATGGCGCTTCGCTGTCCTATGCGCCGGTTCGGGCGCGACTGGAGCGCGAGGCCGAGCAGCTGGCGATGGGTCCCTCGTTCTGCCTGTACTCGGTACTCGATGCGGTGGTCGACAACTACCTGCCGATCACCGACAGCTTCAGCGAAACGCTGGATCTGCTGGAAAAAGACATCTTCGCCGAGAGCTACAAACGCCGCACGGTGATCCGCCTGTACGAACTGCGGCGCGAGCTCAACAAGATGCGCCTGGCCGTCGCCCCGCTGCAGGATGCGCTGGCGCAGCTGCAACGCAACCAGGCGCAGCTGATCAACGAAGAAGTCCGCCTGTACCTGCGCGATGTGCAGGACCATGCCGCGCGGGTCAACGATGCCATCGACACCCTGCGCGAAATGCTGGGCACCGCGTTGAGCGTGAACCTGTCACTGGTGACGCTGACCCAGGGCGAAACGGTCAAGCGCCTCGGCGCCTGGGCCGCGCTGCTGGCCGCGCCCACCCTGATCACCAGCTGGTACGGCATGAACTTCAAGTTCATGCCGGAGCTGGAGGGACGCTTCGCTTATCCGCTGTTGATCACCAGTGTGGCGGTCACCTGCGTCGTGCTGTACCGCCTGTTCAAACGGGCGCGCTGGCTGTAACCGCCGCGGTGCGGCTTCCACCGCCGACGCGCACCAATTGGGGACACCGACTCCCGCTCAAGCCACATAGACGGTCTTGATATTCATGAACTCGTGGATGCCATGCCCGGCCAGTTCGCGACCGAAGCCGGAACGCTTGGTCCCGCCAAATGGCAGACGCGCATCGCTTTTGACCACCGAGTTCACGAACGCCGCGCCGCACTGCAGCTGCAGCGCCAGCGTTTCGCCCCTTGCGGCATCGGCGGTCCACACGCTGCCGCCCAGACCAAACGTCGTATCGTTGGCCACACGCACCGCCTCTGCGTCGTCCTTCACCCGCAGGATCGCCGCCACCGGCCCGAACAGCTCCTGCTCGTAGGCCGGCATGCCGGGACCGACATGGTCGAGGATGGAAGCCTGGTAGCCGGCATGGCTGCCGGCCACCGGCTCACCGCCCAGCAGCAGCGTTGCCCCCTTGTCGATGCTCTCACGCACCTGCCGGTGCAACTCGTCGCGCAGGTCCCCACGCGCCAGCGGCGCCAACGTGGTCGCCTCGTCCTGCGGATCACCGTGGATGCGCGCCTTGGCGGCTTCGACAAAGCGCTTCACGAAGGTGTCGGCGATGGGCTCCACCACGATGAAGCGTTTTGCCGCGATGCAGGTCTGGCCGGCATTGTCGAAGCGCGACTTCACCGCGGCCGCGACCGCCGTATCGATATCGGCATCCGCCAGCACCACGAACGCGTCACTTCCGCCCAGCTCCATCACGCACTTTTTGAGCTGATCACCGGCGTTGGCCGCGATCGAACGCCCTGCCCGCTCGCTACCGGTCAGCGTGACCGCCTTGATACGGCGGTCGCGCAACACCGCGGCGGCCTGCTCATTGTCGATATGCAGCACGTCGAACACGCCCTGCGGCACACCGGCGGCAGCCACCACCTCGCGCAACAGATCGGCGCATCCGGGCACATTGCTGGCGTGCTTGAGCAGCGCCACGTTGCCGGCCATCAAGCCCGGTGCAAGGAAGCGGATCACCTGCCAGACCGGAAAATTCCACGGCATCACCGCCATCACACAGCCGATGGGCTGATAGACCACGTAGCTGCGCTGCGCTTCGGTAGGAATCGGCTGCGGCGCGAGATAGTCGCCGGCGTGATCGGCGTAGTACTCGCAGGCGGCGGCACTCTTCTCGATCTCGGCCAGCGCCTCGCGGCGCAACTTGCCCATCTCGGCGGTCATCGTGCGCTGGAGCTCATCGCGTCGCGCGCGCAAGCCGGCAGCGATCTTGTGCAGGAACTGCCCCCGCTGCGCCAACGCCAGTGACGACCATGCCGGGAACGCCGACTCGGCGGCGGCAAGCCGCTGCTCGATCTCGGCCGCGCCCATCAGCGCGATCGTGCCTACGACCTGCCCGCTGAAAGGATTCACTGTCTGATACGACGCCATGGCACCCACCTGCATTCAACGAGGCGGTCATGGTAACGCCGGCACTGGAAAGCCGGCGTCAGTACATCGCGTGGCAGGCCGCCGCGCCGCGGCGCGCATACCGCAGGCGCGACGGATCAGCCGTTGTCCTGCAGGGCCAGCTGCATGTCGCGCTGGCGCAGCTTGTCGGCACGTGCGGAAATCCACCAGCCGATCACCGCCACCGCCGATACCGCCAGCACCAGCAACGTCGCCAGCGCGTTGATCTTCGGGCTCACGCCCATGCGCACCGAGGCGAAGATCTTCATCGGCAGCGTAGTCGAGCTGGGGCCGGCGACGAAGCTGGCGATCACCACGTCATCCAGCGACAGGGTGAACGCGAGCAGCCAGCCCGACATCAGCGCCGGAGCGATGATCGGCAAGGTGATCAGGAAGAACACCTTCAGCCGGTTGGCGCCCAGGTCCATCGCCGCCTCTTCCAGCGAACGGTCCAACTCCTGCAGACGCGAGGACACCACCACCGTGACAAAGGAAATGGTGAAGGTCACATGCGCGATCCAGATCGCCACCACGCCCTTGGAGGGCAGCCCGAACAGTCCCCCCATCGACACCAGCATCAGCAGGATCGACAGGCCGATGATCACTTCCGGCATCACCAGCGGCGCGGTCATCAGCGCCCCGAACAGGGTCTTGCTGGGGAAACGCTTGAAACGCGTCATCGCCATCGCCGCCATCGTGCCGATCACCATCGAGGCCGTAGCCGTCCAGAATGCGATCTTCAGGCTCACCCATGCCGCCTGCAGCAGCTGGCGGTCGCGGAACAGTTCGCCGTACCACTTGGAGGAAAAACCCGCCCACACCGTCGCCAGCTTGGACGAATTGAACGAATACAGCATCAACAGCAGGATCGGCAGGTACAGGAACGCAAAGCCGAGCAGCAGTACGCTCCAGCCCAGCCAGGAATTACGCCGGGTCATGCTCATACCAGTCGCCCCTCCAGCTCGCGCTGTTGCGCACGGTTGAAGATCAGGATCGGAATCAGCAGCAGGATCAGCATCACGATCGCCACCGCCGAAGCCAGCGGCCAGTCGCGGTTGTTGAAGAACTCGCCCCACAGCACACGGCCGATCATCAGCGTATCCGGGCCGCCAAGCATCTCCGGGATCACGAATTCGCCGACCGCCGGGATCATCACCAGCATGCAGCCGGCGATGATGCCGTTGCGCGACAGCGGCAGGGTGATCTTCAAGAACGCCTTCCACGGCCGCGCGCCGAGGTCGTAGGCCGCCTCCAGCAGGCGATGGTCAAGCTTGACCAGGTTGGCGTACAACGGCAGCACCATGAACGGCAGGTAGCAGTAGACGATGCCGATGTAGCTGCCACCGGGGTGTAGAGGATGCGCAACGGTTCATCGATCAGCCCCATTCCCATCAGGGTCCGGTTGATCAGGCCATTGCTGTCGAGGATGCCGATCCACGCATAGACACGGATCAGGAACGAGGTCCACGACGGCAGCACCACCAGCATCATCGCGATGTTGCGTGCCGACGGCGACATGCGCGCGATCACATACGCCATCGGGTAACCGATCAGCAGCGTCAGCAGCGTGGAGATCAGCGCGATCTTGATCGAGCTCAGGTAGGCCACGACGTACTGGCTGTCGGTGAACAGCTGCGTGTAGTTGCCCAGATTGAGATTGATGGTGAAAGCACTGTCCACGTACTCCACGATCGAGGTATACGGCGGCATCGCCACCGCCATCTTGGCGAAGGAGATTTTCAACACGATCAGGAACGGGATCGCGAAGAACAGCAGCAGCCACAGGTAAGGCACGCCGATCACACCCGCGCGTGCACCCGGCAGCCAACGCCGCCAACCGCTGGTGAGTGGACTGGTCGCGCTCATGAGGTCAGCACCACGCCGTCGTTGTCGTCCCAGGACACCCAGACTTCGTCGTTCCAGGTGATGCCGTCACTGTCCCAGCGCTTCATGTTGGCGAAGTTGGACAGGATCTTGGCACCGCTGGGCAGGCGCACGTGGTAGACCGAGTGGCTGCCGAAATAGGCGATGTCCTCGACCACGCCGAAGGCCTTGTTGGTGTCGCCCTCGGGCTCTTCCTTGGCGATATGCACCTTCTCCGGACGCAGCGCGAAGGCCACCGGCTGGCCTTCGTAACCGGTGATGCCGTGGCCGACGTAGATCGGCGCCGGGAAGTCGGCGGTGCGCACGGTGACGTATTCGGGCAGGTCTTCGTCGATCACGCCTTCAAAAGAATTCACCGAGCCGATGAATCCGGCGACGAAGCGGTTGGCCGGTTGCTCGTAGATATCATCCGGCTTGCCGATCTGCTGGATCCAGCCCTGGTCCATCACCGCGATGCGGGTGGCCATGGTCATGGCTTCTTCCTGGTCATGGGTGACCATCACGCAGGTCACGCCAAGCTGCTCGATGATGTTGACCAGCTCCAGCTGCATCTTCGAGCGCAGCTTCTTGTCCAGAGCGCCCATCGGCTCATCCAGCAACAGCAGCTTGGGGCTCTTGGCCAACGAGCGGGCCAGCGCCACACGCTGCTGCTGGCCGCCGGACAGCTGGTGCGGCTTGCGCTTGCCCAGCTTCTGCAGCTGCACCAGCTCCAGCATCTCGCCAACGCGGCGGGCGATGGCATCCTTGGCCATGCCGTCCTGCTTGAGGCCGAAGGCGATGTTCTGCTCCACCGTCATGTGCGGGAACAGCGCATAGGACTGGAACATCATGTTGATCGGACGCTCATATGGCGGCAGCGCGGTGATCGGCTGGCCGTCGAGCAGGATCGTGCCTTGGTCGGGGTTTCAAAGCCGGCCAGGCAGCGCAGCAGGGTGGACTTGCCGCTGCCCGAACCGCCCAGCAGGGCAAAGATCTCGCCCTTGCGCACGTCCAGGTTGACGTCGTCGACAGCGACGAAGCCATCGAATTCCTTGCGCAGATCACGGATGGACAGGTAGCCGGGCTCGTTGTTCAGGACAACGGTCGCCGGCGAGGCTTCAACGGGCATGCTCAGGCTCCAGGCACGGGCAGATGGACAAACGGACGTAGTTTAGCCCCCGCGTTTTGCAGGGGACACCGCTATATCTGGCGGATGGCCCTCCAGCCAGAGCCGTTCACGGTCAGGGGACAGGGCTGCGCCGGGCCGGTTACCGGCCCCGGAGCTGGGGGGAATCTGCTTGCCGGCAGGCCGGGCAGAAAGCAAAACAGCCTCCATGGGGTGCACGGAGGCTGCCTGGGGCAGTAAGGGAGCCGCCACGGTCCCCCTGCCGGTCAGCGGGTTCCACGACCTGTCAGGCCGGGACGGACCCCGCGCTGGCGATCAGCGCCCGGTTTTGATCTGGGTCCACAGACGGGTGTACAGCTTGTCCGTCTCCGGGGTGTTGATCCCATAGGTGAACATCTTGGCCGCCACATCGGTCGGCGGATAGACGGTGGCGTCGTTGCGGATCGCCTCGTCCACCATCGGCGTGGCCGCCGTGACCGGGTTGGCGTACTGGGTCACGTTGGTGTTGTTGGCGGCCACCTGCGGTTCCAGCAGGTAGTTGATGAACGCATAGGCGTTTTCCGGATGCTTGGCATCCTTGGGGATCGCCAGCATGTCGAACCACTGCGGCGCACCTTCCTTCGGAATCGAGTACGCCACTTCCACACCATTGCCGGCTTCCTCGGCACGGTCGCGGGCCTGGATGATGTCACCGGACCAGCCCACCACCAGGCAGGTGCTGCCATTGGCCAGCGAACCCACGTACTGGCTGGAATGGAAATTCTGCACATACGGGCGGATCGACTTGAGCAGCCCGGCCGCCTTCTCGATCGCCACCGGATCGGCACTGTGCGGATCTTCGCCCAGATAGTGCAGCGCGATCGGAATCATGTCGGCCGGGGTGTCCAGGATGGTCACGCCGCAATCTTTCATCTTGGCGATGTTTTCCGGCTTGAACACCAGGTCCCAGCTGGTGGCGATCTCGGTGCTGCCACCAAAACGTTCCTTGAGCTTGGCCACGTTGTAGCCGATGCCGGTGGTGCCGATCATGTACGGCACACCGTAGTTGTTGTCCGGGTCCTGGCCGGCGATGCGCGCCATCACCGCCGGGTCGAGATTGGCCAGGTTCGGGATCTTGCTCTTGTCCAGCGGCAGGAACACGCCGGCCTGGATCTGGCGGCCGAAGAAGTTCAGCGTCGGCACCACGATGTCATAGCCGCTGTCACCGGTCAGCAGCTTGGTCTCGACCATCTCATCGCTGTCGAACACGTCATAGGTGACCTTGATGCCGGTCGCCTTCTCGAAATTCGGGATGGTGTCCTCGGCGATGTAGTCCGAGTAGTTGTAAACGTTGAGGACCTTGGCCTCGCCGCCTTCGGGCGCCTTGGCGCCTTCGTCCTTGCCACCGCAGGCGGCAAGCAGGGAAAGGGCGACACCCGCGGTCAAAATGCGCAGCTTCATGGATTCTCCAGTGGTGATCCGGGAGCAATGGGGGAACCGGTTGGACCGGTGGTGGCTTATTGTCCCACCTGAGGGCCGCTTAGCGAACCCTCGCCACTCAACACTTGCACCCATCCATCGCTGTGAATTTCCGCGAAATCATACATTTAGCAGCAGGAATTCACGTTCCCAGGAGCTGATCACGCGGAAGAAGGTCTCGTATTCCTTGCGTTTGACCGAGATGTAGGCGCGACAGAAACGGCGTCCCAGCAATTCCTGCAGCGCATCGCAGCCTTCCAGTCCATCCAGCGATTCGCCCAGCGAGCGCGGCAGCTCGTACCCCAGCCCCTTGGCATTGCCGGTGACCGGCGCGGTCGGTTTGAGGTTCTCGCGGATCCCGAGCAGGCCGCAGGCCAGGGTGCCGGCCATCGCCAGATACGGATTGGCGTCAGAGCCGGCAAAGCGGCTTTCCACCCGCGCATTTTCCTGGGTGTCCATCGGCACGCGCAGGCCGCAGGTACGGTTGTCGAAGCCCCACTCCACGTTGCTGGGCGAAACCTCGCCGAACACCAGACGCCGGTAGGAGTTCACGTTCGGCGCGAAAAACCCCATCGCCATCGGCACATATTTCTGCAGGCCGGCCAGATAGCTCTCGAACAGCGCGCTGTACTCGCCCTCCTTCTTGCCGGCGAACACGTTGCGGCCGTCACTGATGCGCACCAGGCTCTGGTGGATATGCATCGCGCTGCCCGGCTCGGTTTCCATCGGTTTGGCCAGGAAGGTCGCATACACCCCGTGGCGCAAGGCCGACTCGCGCATGGTGCGCTTGAACAGGAACACCTGGTCGGCCAGTGACATCGCATCGGCGTGGGTGAAATTCACCTCCAGCTGCGCGGCGCCGGATTCATGGATCAGCGTGTCCACGTCCAGTTTCATCGCGTCGCAGTAGTCGTACATCAGATCGAGGATCGGGTCGAACTCGTTGACCGCGTCGATCGAGTAGGACTGCCGTGCGGTTTCCGGACGTCCGGAACGGCCCGCCGGCGGCAGCAGCGGGAAATCCGGATCGGTGTTCTTCTGCACCAGGAAGAACTCCACCTCCGGCGCGACCACCGGTTTCAGCCCCAGCTCCTCGTAGGCGGCCAGCACCCGCCGCAACACGTTGCGTGGCGCCAGCTCGTGCGGTTCACCGGTCTTGGTGTAGCAGTCATGGATGATCTGTGCGGTCGGGTCGGTGGCCCAGGGCACCATGCGCACCGTGTCCGGATCCGGGCGCAGGATCATGTCGGCATCGGCCGGCGAGGTCAGTTCGTAATAGTCATCGGGAAAATCACCGGTGACGGTGGTGGCGAAGATGCCTTCGGGCAGACGCGTGCCGTAGTCGTGGGAGAACTTGTCCGCCGGGATGATCTTGCCGCGCGCGTTGCCGGTGATGTCCGGCACCAGGCATTCGACCTCGGTGATGTGCCGTTCCTTGAGCCAGCGCAGCAGGGAACTTTCTTCCTGCACGCTGGCAGCGGTTTTGCGGGTTCGGGGGCGCGAGGTCATGACGGATCAACTTTTCTGTTTCTGCGACTGGTAGCGGCGACAGGCCTCGCCGAAGGCTTTGAAAATACCGCAATAGAACGGGTTCTCGCTGAAACGCCATTCCGGATGGAACTGCACGCCCAGCAGGAACGATGAGCCGGGGCCACGGAAGGCCTCGATCAGCCCATCCGGCGCACGTGCCTCGACCTGCAGGCCCTCGCCCAGCCGGGACACGCCCTGGCCGTGCACCGAGTTGACCTGCACTTCGCCCGTACCGGCAATGCCGGCCAACAGGCCCGCCGAGGTCAATGTCAGCCGATGGGCCGGCCCATATTGCACATCCAGCGGTGAATCCGGATCTTCACGGTGATCGGCCAGGCCCGGTACGTTGTGTACCTGCGGATGCAGGCTGCCGCCACAGGCGACATTGACCTCCTGGAAGCCGCGGCAGATCGCCAGGATCGGCAGGCCCATCGCCATAGCCTGCGGGATCAGGCCCAGCACATTGGTATCGCGTGCCGGGTCGTGCGGATTGCCGGGCCAGCTCGCGCCGCCGGCGTAATGGTGCGGCTCGATATTGCTGGTTGCCCCGGTCAGCAGCAGGCCATCAAGCCGTGCCAGCCAGGCATCGGCCGGCAGCGGTGGCTGCAACAGGGGAAGCACGACCGGCATCGTCTGCGCAGCCTCGGCTACGGCGCGCACGTACTTCTCACCGACCACGAGAAAGGGATGCGAGCCGATCGGCTTGCGGTCGGTGGGCAAGCCGACCAGCGGCAGGCTGGCCATGCGTCATGCTCTGGAAAGATGCGGAGCACGCTACCGCCGCCCTTGCGATTAGGCAACCACACACCCGGCTCCGTTCACCCCGTGCCCGGCACACCGGTCACCTGCGGGCATGGCAGGTGCGCGCCCTGCACACCGCGCGCTTTACACTCCCCGCCCCCGACCTGACCGATCAATCCGCCTGATGTCCGTGGACACCCCCCAGTCCGGCTATCCCCCCAGCTGGTATGCCGCCAGCCAGGCGGAAGTGCCTGCCCGCCCGCCCTTGCGCGGCCCGGCCCAGACCGACGTGGCCGTCCTGGGCGCTGGCTATACCGGGTTGACCGCCGCACTGGCCCTGGCTGAAAAGGGCTACCGCGTCAGCGTGCTGGAAGCCGCGCGGGTCGGCTGGGGTGCCTCCGGACGCAACGGTGGCCAGGCCATCGTCGGCTACGGCTGCGCACCGGACACCCTGGAAGCACTGGTCGGCGAGGCCGACGCACGGCGGCTGTTCGATTTCTCGCGCGACGGCATGGCGATGCTGAAACACCGCATCGCCCGCCACAACATCGATTGCGACTGGCGCGACGGTCATGCCAGCGTGCCGATCCAGCCGCGCCAGGAACGCGCCCTGCGGGTGGACATCGAGCGCATGGCCGCCCGCTACAACTACCCGCTGGAATGGTGGGATCGCGCGCGCCTGCGCCAGGAACTGGCCAGCGAGCGTTACCTCGGCGCGCTGTATGACCCGGCCAGCGGCCACCTGCATCCCTTGGCGTACGCGCAGGGACTGGCGCGTGCGGCCGAAGCCGCCGGAGTCACGCTCCACGAGCATTCGCCGGTGGTGCGGCTGCAGCGCGGCCCACGGGCGGTGCTGCATACCGCGCAGGGCCAGCTCAGCGCCGATTTCGTGGTGCTGGCCGGCAACGCCTGGCTGCAGGGCATCGCGCCGGAACTGGAAACGAGGATGATGCCGGTCGGCACCTATATCGGCGCCACCCAACCGCTGGGCGCCGAGCGCGCCAGGGCACTGATCCGCAACGACATGGCCGTGGCCGACGTGAACTGGGCGCTGGACTACTTCCGCCTGAGCCGCGACCACCGCCTGCTGTTCGGCGGCCAGGCCAACTATTCGGCGCTGCCGCCGCCGGGCCTGCGCGCCAGCATGACCCGGCGCATGCGCCGGGTGTTTCCGCAGCTGGCCGATGTGGAGCTGGAGTACCTGTGGGGCGGCTATATCGATATCACCCGCAACCGCGCCCCGCACTGGGGGCGGCTGACGCCAAACATCTATTTCGCCCAGGGTTTTTCCGGGCATGGCGTGGCCAGCACCGGTCTGGCCGGCGAGGTGATCGCCGCCGCCATTGCCGGCCAGGCCGAACGTCTGGACGTGTTCGAGCGCATCCCACACGGCGTGTTCCCCGGTGGCAAAGCACTGCGCATGCCACTGCTGGTGGCGGCCATGTCCTGGTACAAGCTGCGCGATCTGCTCGGCTAGGCCAACCGGCTCAAGTTCTTACGGCAGCCGCCGCTACCGGTTGTGATGCCCCAGCACCTTGCCCCCATGCCTGCCCTGCCGCAGGCCACTTTCGACAGCCGCCCGATCACGCCGCTGCCCCAGCGGATCCTGCTGGTGGAGAACTCGCGCACGTTCACCTCCATGCTTCGCGCAGCCATCGAGCAGCGCCTGGAGCTGCCGGTCAGCGTCGCCTCCACCCTGGAGGAGGCCGGCGAACTGCTGGACAGCGAAGGCGGCTGGTTCCTGGTGCTGACCGGGCTGGTACTGGCCGACGGGCACCGCGACCGCGTGGTCGACTATTTCGTCGATCGCGGCCTGCCCACCATCGTGGTCAGCGGCGTCTACGACGAGGGCCTGCGCAAACGCGTGCTGCAGCAGCAGATCATCGACTACGTGCTGAAGAACACCCCCGGCAGCATCGACTACCTGGTGTGGCTGGTGCAGCGCCTGGAACGCAATCGGCGCATCTCGGCCCTGGTGGTGGACGACTCGCCCTCGGCGCGCGCGTATGCGGCCTCGCTGCTGGGCATGTACGGCTATCACGTCAGCGAGGCGGCCGACGGCGCCAGCGCGCTGCAGCTGATAGAAACCGATCCGGCGATCCGCCTGGTCATTGTCGACCAGGAAATGCCGGGCATGGATGGCGTGGAACTGACTCGCCGGCTGCGTGCGCTGCGCGCGCGCGACAAGGTGGCGGTGATCGGCATTTCCGGCAACGCCGATCCGTCCCTGATCCCGCGTTTTCTGAAGAACGGCGCCAACGATTTCCTGCGCAAGCCGTTCTCGCGCGAGGAGTTTTTCTGCCGCATCTCGCAGAACGTGGACCAGCTGGAGCTGATCGGCACCCTGCAGGATCTGGCCACGCGCGATTTCCTTACCGGCCTGCCCAACCGGCGCAGCTTCCTGGAGCAGAGTCAGCGGCAACTGGGCCAGAACCGAACCGGCGCCATCACCGTGGCGATGCTGGACATCGACCACTTCAAGCACATCAATGACAGCCTCGGCCACGAAGCCGGTGACCAGGCGCTGCGTGCGGTCGCCGCGGTGCTGCAGGCCCACACCCGGCCGCACGACCTCAGCGCGCGTTTTGGCGGCGAGGAATTCTGCATGCTGGTCAACGACCTGGACGAGCCACGCAGCATCGAGTACTTCGAGCAGCTGCGCCAGGCCGTGGCGGCGTTGCAGCTGCAATTTGGCGAAAGCACGTTGCGCATGACCGTCAGCATCGGCCTTTGCCACATGCCCACCCACCACGGCAGCCTGCACCAGCTGATCACCGAGGCCGACCGCCAGCTGTATCTGGCCAAAGCCGGCGGGCGCAACCGGGTCTGCAGCCAGCAGCTGCCGTGATGGCCAGCGCCACTGGCGTCGCCGGCGGGCCTTGATCCAGATCAACGCGCGCCGGACCGCCACTGCCTAGAGTGCCGCCCACAGCTCTCACAGGAAGAACGCGCAGTGGCACTACTGGTATGGCAGGACGATCTCAATACGGGCGTGGAAGTCATCGACCACCAGCACATGCGTATCGTGGAAATGCTCAACCACCTGCACGTCGCGCAGAAGAGCCTGGAGCGCGTGGCGGTGGCCGAAGTGATCGACGAACTGGTGGACTACACCATGTCGCACTTCGCCTTCGAGGAAGAGCTGATGGAAGAAGCCGGCTATCCGTTCTGTGCCGCCCACAAGCGGGTCCATGAGGTGTTCGGCAAGCGCGTGTCCGAATACCGCCTGCGCTTCCAGGCCGGCGAAGATGTCACCGACGAGCTGCGCAACATGCTCTCGCGCTGGCTGTTCAACCATATCCGCGGTGACGACAAGGCCTATGCCGAACAGGTCAAGCGCCACCTCAACCAGTTCACCCGCGAGCACCAGCAGGGTGGCTGGCTGGGACGCACGCTCAAGCGCCTGTTCCACTGAGCATGGGCCGCGCCGACACCCTGTACCGCGAACCGTTCACCGGCCTGCGCTGGCTGGTGAGGGTGATTCGCCAGCTGGGCTGAACCGCCACAACCCGGCCGCGGCCCGCACCGTGCCTACGCGGGTACCGCTGCGCGCTGGCGCCGGATCAGCACCCACAGCGCGAGCCCGGTGACCAGCGCGGTCACACACAGATAGCAGCCGACAGCGGCAATCCCAAAGCGGCCGGCCAGCCAGGTCGCCGCATACGGCGCCGGCGCCGCACCGAGAATGCCGGCCAGGTTGAATGACAGCGACGCGCCGGTATAGCGCAGCTGCACCGGATACAGGCTGGCCAACATGGTGCCGCAGGGGCCGTAGGTCAGCCCCATCAGGAACAGACCCAGCGACAGGAACAGCAGTACCTGCACGGATGCCCGGCCTGGAACAGCGGTTGGAACAGCAGACCGAAGACGAAGATCGCCCCCGTCGCCCATAACATCGCCTTCAAGGTGCCGCGCCGGTCGCCATACAGTGCGGCCAGCGGGATGCCGGCGGCGAAGAACAGGATGCCCACCATCTGCAGCAGCAGGAATTCCTCGCGCGCGTACCCCAGCGCCGAGGTGCCATGGCCCAGGGTGAACACCGTCATCAGATAGAACAGCACGAAGGTGGCAAAGGCCGCCAGGGTGCCGGCGACAACCGCAAAGCCATGCCCGGCCAGCACGTCACGCAACGGAAGGCGCACCCGCTGGCCGTTTTCCAGTGCTTTGCGGAAATCCGGGGTCTCGTGGATGTTCAGGCGCACCCACAGGCCGACGATCACCAGCAATGCACTGGCCACGAACGGCACCCGCCAGCCCCAGGCCAGGAACGCGGCATCGTCCATCACCTCGCCCAGCAACAGGAACGTGCCGGCCGAGAGCAGAAACCCCAGCGGCGCACCCAGCTGCGGAAACATTCCGTACCACGCCCGCTTGCCCGGCGGCGCGTTCTCGGTCGCCAGCAATACCGCGCCCCCCCATTCGCCCCCCAGTCCCAGCCCCTGGCCGAAACGGCACAGCGCCAGCAGCAACGGCGCAATCAGGCCGATGCGCTCATAGGTGGGCAGCAGGCCGATGGCCACGGTCGACAGCCCCATCGTCAGCAGCGCCGCCACCAAGGTGGCTTTGCGGCCGATGCGGTCGCCATAGTGGCCGAACACCGCCGAGCCGACCGGGCGCGCGATGAAGGCCACCGCAAAGGTCGCCAGTGATTGCAGCAGCGCCGCCTGGGGGCTGCTTTCCGGGAAGAACAGTTGCGGAAACACCAGCACCGCGGCGGTGGCGTAGATGTAGAAATCGAAAAATTCGATGGTGGTGCCGACCAGGCTGGCCGCCAGCACCCGGCGCGGAGAATTGGCGGCAGGTGCGGCCAGCAAAGAAGACGTCATCGGAGGATCACCGGAAATTTCCGCAGGATTCTGCCACGGCCGCCGCGGCCGGCAAGCAACGGTTGCAAGCGCCACCGATGTCCGGTGCTATTCGCGCTTGAGCAATGCCTTCAGGTTGGCGAACGGGTTGGCGGTGGCCGCCGCGGTGCGTTCTTCGGTCTGGTTGGCCGCCACGCCGGTGTAATCGGCATAGCGCGAATGCTCATTGTCATGGCAGTACACGCACAGCAGCTCCCAGTTGCTGCCGTCGGGCGGATTGAAATCGTGATCGTGGTTGCGGTGATGCACCGTCAGTTCGGTCAGGTTGGCGCGGGTGAATTCGCGGGCGCAGCGGCCGCAGACCCAGGGGTACATCTTCAATGCACGTTCGCGGTAGCCCTTCTCGCGCTGTTCGGCATCGCGCCGGGCCTGCGCCACGATGCGATCCAGCGCGGCATGATCAGGACCTGAAGACTTGGAGGACATGGGAATTGCCGGAAGTAGGACAGATGGACGCGACTGTAGCGCCGGCGCGCAGCCGCCACCAGCGCAAATGCGCCGCGTAGCGGTCAGCTGCGCAGATTGATCCAGGTCGCCTTCATTTCGGTGTACTTGTCGAAGGCATGTAGCGATTTGTCACGACCGTTGCCGGACTGCTTGTAGCCGCCGAACGGCGCGGTCATGTCGCCGCCATCCCAGCAGTTGACCCACACGCTGCCCGCCCGCAGGCCGCGGGCGACGCGGTGGGCACGCGAGATGTCCCGCGTCCACACGCCGGCCGCCAGGCCATAGTCGCTGTCGTTGGCCAATTGCAGCGCCTGCGGCTCGCCATCGAAAGCGATGACCGACAACACCGGGCCGAAGATTTCCTCGCGGGCGATCCGGCTGGAGGGCGCCACCTCGTCGAACACGGTTGGTTCGATGTAACAACCGCCGGCCACCACCTGGGCACGTTTGCCGCCCAGCAGCAGACGCCCGCCCTCGGCGATGCCCTCTTCCACATGGCCCAGCACCCGCGCGGTCTGCGCCTCGTCCACCATCGCGCCCATCGCCGCATCCGGCTCGAACGGATGCCTGGGCTGCATTTTCCGGCCATGTTCGACCACCCGGGCAACGAACTCATCCTTGATCGGGCGCTCCACCAGCAGCCGTGAGGCGGCGGTACAAACCTCGCCCTGGTTGTAGAAGATGCCGCGGGCCGCCGCCTCGGCCGCCTTGTCCAGATCATGGGCATCGGCAAACACGATGTTCGGACTCTTGCCGCCGCACTCCATGTAGGCGCGTTTCATGTTCGACAGCCCCGCACACTGCAGCAGGCGCTTGCCCACCGCGGCGGAACCGGTGAACACCAGTCCGTCCACGTCCATATGCAGGGCCAGCGGTTCGCCGGCGCCCTTGCCACTGCCCGGCACCACATTGAACACGCCCTCGGGAAGGCCCGCTTCGGCCACCAGTTCGGCAAAGCGCAGCGCGCTCAGTGGCGATTTCTCCGAAGGCTTGAGCACCACCGAGTTGCCGGCCGCCAACGCCGGGGCGATCTTCCACGCCGCCATCAGCAGCGGGAAATTCCACGGCACGATCGCGCCGATCACCCCCAGTGGCTCGCGGGTGATCAGGCCCAGCTCGTCAGTGCCGGTCGGCGCAATCTCGCCATAGAGCTTGTCCACCGCCTCGGCGGTCCACTGCAGGCAGCGGATCACTCCGCCGATATCGACCCGGCGCGCCTCGGCCACCGGCTTGCCCATGTCCAGGGCTTCCAGCAACGCCAGCTCATCGGCGTGCTGCTCGACCAGCGCCGCCAGCCGCAGCAACCCCTGCTTGCGCTTGACCGGCTTGAGTCCGGACCAGTGCCCGGCAGTGAAACTGCGCCGCGCCGCGGCCACCGCACGGTCGATATCCACCTGCCCGCCATCGGCCACCTGCCCCAGCACCCGGCCGTCGATCGGGCTGATGCAGGTGAACGTGGCCCCGGAGGCCGCATCCACATAGCGGCCATCGATGAACGCGCGCGTGCGCAAGGCCAGGCCATCGGCCAGCATTTGCCACTGTTCACGCAGGTGCGGAATGGTCATGACGGTTTCCGGACGTACAGGACGCGGCACAGCGCCGCACGCCTGCATGTTACGCCGGCGCCCGTGCACACCCGGCATGAATCGCGCGTGGCCTGAACCGGACCGGATTGGCCGCCCGCGCGCCGCGATCACTACAATGCCGCCCCCAATGTTTTACCGGCAGTGCACATGGACATCATCGTCAACGAAGAACTCAAGGCCTATATCGACCCGCTCACGCAGGACGAGCACGACGCGCTGGAGCGCAGCCTGCTGGCCGAGGGCTGTCGCGACGCGCTGGTGCTGTGGGGCAACGTGCTGATCGACGGCCACAACCGCTACGGCATCTGCACCCGCCACAACATCCCGTTCAACACGGTGCAGAACACCCGATTCAAGTCGATGGACGACGTGCATCTGTGGATGATCGAGCAGCACCTGGGCCGGCGCAGCGTGTCGGACTACCAGCGCGGTGTGCTGGCGCTGCGCAAGCGCGACATCATCGAAGCCCGACGCCGCGCCGAACAGGAACAGCTGCGCCGCGAGAGTGAAGGCGAAGCCACGGCCAGCGCGACCAACGAGAGCGATACCGATACCCCTCCGTGGGAACCGGCGCCGAAGCTGTCCAAGGCCGATCTTGCTCGCGAAGCCAAGCTCAGCCCCAGCCAGGTGACGATGATCGAGAAGATCCACGATCACGCCACACCGGAAGTGATCGAAGCCATGCGCGTGGGTGCGATCTCGCTCAGTGCCGCTGCCACCGTGGCCAGCCTGCCGGCCGAGGAACAGCGCGCGGCGGCCAAGGGCGGCAAGGAAGAGCTGAAGCAGGCGGTCAAGCGCGTGCGCGAAGCCAAGCGCAAACCCAAGGCCGCGCGCGACGAGGACAACGCCCCGTCGCCGGGCGTCGCCGAGGCTGATGGCCAAGATGACACCTTCGACAGCGCGGAAGTGCAGGCGCTGCGTCAGCGGGTGGCCTCGCTGACCGCCG
>NZ_BAZI01000010.1 GCF_001310775.1 Stenotrophomonas pictorum JCM 9942 | reverse complement strand
GGCGCGGTGGGCGCCGACCACGCGCCGCAGCAGGCGCTGGATGCCTTCCGGCGCGACCAGTCCCACCTGTACCTCGTTCAGGCCGATCACATAGGGCTTGGCCGGATCGGCGCTTTGCGCCATCACCCGGTAGTCGCAGCACAGCGCCAGCACGCAGCCGCCGGCAGGGGAGTGGCCGGTCAATGCCGCCACCACCGGGATGCGGCTTTCGGCGATCACCCGGGCGGCGCCGAAGAAGGCCTGCCAGCTGTCCAGCAGCTTGTGCCGGTCATTGCCGTGGCCGAGCAGGTGGGGCACATCCATGCCGCCGGTGAAGATACGCTCGCTGCCGGACACCACGATGCCCTGCACATCCTCGGCAATCGCCTGGTTCAGGGCGGCGATCAGGGCGCGGCACAGCTCGGTATCCAGCGCGTTGACCGGCGGTCGCGCCAGGCGCAGTTCGCGGATCGGGCCATGGTTGATCACTTCGATGAGCGTGGTCATGCTGCGGCTTCTCGTACGGCAGGGAGTTGTGGTTTCGATGATAACCAAACCATTCGTGTGCGTACTGTTGGCCGTGTGTGCGTCCAGTGCCGCCGCACAAACCCCGGCGCCGGCCTGCGTGACCATTAGCGGTGGCTGGGTGCGTCTACCGCCGGGTACGATGCCGATGGCCGCCGGTTATGCCCGCATCCGCAACGACTGCAGCGCTGAGGTGGTGGTGGTGGGCGCGGACAGTCGCGTGTTTGCCGAAGTGTCATTGCACGAAACCACGCGGGTGGACGGGGTCAGCCGGATGCGAGAGATCACGCGCCTGCCGGTGCCGGCCGGCAGGGGGGTCGAACTGGAGCCCGGCGGCCTGCACCTGATGCTGATGCGACCGGAGTTGGCGCTGACCGAAGGGGGGCAACTGCCGCTGCGGTTGCGTCTGGCCGATGGCAGCACGGTGGAGGGCCGTTTGCAGGTCAGGCGGCAGGCGCCGCCGCGGCCGTAACGACCGGGCGGTGCCAGTCGTGGGAGTCGGCGTGGAAGGGGCTCATGATGCGGTGCTCCGCAGGACCGCTTATCGGGTATCCGAACTGCATGAAAAAGCCGCCCGGCGGGCGGCTTTTGCGGTGTGCGGGTGTGGGGGAGGCGTCAGCTCGAGGCGTTGCGGATGGCCTCGGGCAGTGGCGCGCTCCTGCCGGTCTGCGTGTCCATCCACACCACCACCACGTTGCCGTCAGAGTACAGCTTGCTGCTGTCCTGCTGATCGATGATGCGGTGGCCGATGGTCACGCTGCTGGTGCCCAGCCGCTCGACGAACAGCTCCACGACGATGTCGTTGGGCCAGACGATGGGCAGGCGGTAGTTGATATTGGTGTTGGCCACCACCGGGGCGATGCGGTCGGTCATCGAGACGCCTTCCACGCCCTGCATCCAGCGCACACGCGCTTCTTCCAGATAAGACACATATTTGGCGTTGTTGACGTGGCCCATCGCGTCCATGTCGCGCCAGCGCACGCTGATCGGCACGCGGGCCAGCTGTTTGGGTTCAGTGCTCATCAGTCCGTCTTCTTCTTGCTGGGGGTTGCTGCTTTCCTGGTTGCGGTCTTCTTGACCGGCTTTTCCTTGCGCGGTGGGCGCGCATCGGGCTTGTTGGCCACGGCGGCCGGTTGTTCGGGACGCGCACAGGTGGAGGGCAGCATCCGCGCCAGGAACTGGCCGGTGTAGGAATCCGGGTACGCGGCCACGTCTTCCGGCGTACCGGTGACCAGGATGGTGCCGCCGCGGTGGCCGCCTTCCGGGCCCAGATCGACGATCCAGTCGGCGGTCTTGATCACGTCCAGGTTGTGCTCGATCACCACCACCGTGTTGCCCTCGTCGCGCAGCTTGTGCAGCACGCCCAGCAGCGCTTCGATGTCGTGGAAGTGCAGGCCGGTGGTCGGCTCATCGAGGATGTACAGGGTGCGGCCGGTATCGCGGCGCGACAGCTCCTTGGACAGCTTCACGCGCTGCGCCTCACCGCCGGACAGCGTGGTCGCGCTCTGGCCCAGCTTGATATAGCTCAGGCCCACGTCCACCAGCGTTTCCAGCTTGCGGGCGATCGACGGCACCGGCTCGAACAGCTTCAGCGCATCCTCGACGGTCATTTCCAGCACGTCGTTGATGTTGTAGCCCTTGTAGAGGATCTCCAGCGTCTCGCGGTTGTAGCGCTTGCCATGGCAGACATCGCACGGCACGTACACATCCGGCAGGAAATGCATCTCGACCTTGATCAGGCCATCCCCCTGGCAGGCCTCGCAGCGGCCACCGCGCACGTTGAAGCTGAAGCGGCCCGGCGAATAGCCGCGCGCACGCGCTTCGGGCACCTGCGCGTAGAGCTCGCGCAGCGGCGTGAACAGGCCGGTGTAGGTGGCCGGGTTCGAGCGCGGGGTACGGCCGATCGGCGACTGGTTGATGTCCACCACCTTGTCGAACAGGTCCAAGCCCTCGACCTCCCGGAACGGGGCGACCGGATGCGAGGCGCCATTGATCTCGTTGGCGGCCAGCGAGAACAGGGTGTCGTTGATCAGGGTCGATTTGCCCGAGCCGGACACGCCGGTGACGCAGGTCAGCAGGCCGGAGGGAATATCCAGGTCGACATCTTTGAGGTTGTTGCCGGTGGCGCCGCGCAGGTGCAGCGTCATCTTCGGATTGGGCGTGTGCCGGCGCGCGGGAATCTCGATGGCGCGCTTGCCCGACAGGTACTGGCCGGTCAACGAGCGCGGCGCATCGAGGATGTCCTGCAGCGTGCCCTGGCCGACGATCTCGCCGCCATGCACGCCCGCGCCCGGGCCAATGTCCAGCACGTAGTCGGCCAGGCGGATCGCATCCTCGTCATGCTCGACCACGATCACCGTGTTGCCCAGATCGCGCAGGCGGGTAAGGGTACCCAGCAGACGCTCGTTGTCGCGCTGATGCAGGCCGATGGACGGCTCATCGAGCACGTACATCACGCCCACCAGGCCGGCGCGATCTGCGAGGCCAGCCGGATGCGCTGGGCCTCGCCGCCGGACAGGGTGTCGGCCTTGCGCTCCAGGGTCAGGTAATCCAGCCCGACATCGACCAGGAAGCCGAGTCGCTCGCCGATCTCCTTGACGATCTTGGTGGCGATCTCGCCGCGCCAGCCGGGCAGGCTCAGCTCGCTGAAGAAGCGCTTGGCCTCGTCGATCGGCAGCACCGCGATTTCCGGCAGTGGCCGGTCGGCGACGAACACATTGCGCGCGGCCTTGTTCAGGCGCGCGCCCTGGCACTCGGGGCAGGCCCGTTCGCTGATGTACTTGGCCAGTTCCTCGCGCACCGCCGGCGATTCGGTTTCCTTGTAGCGGCGTTCGAGGTTGGGGATGATGCCCTCGAAGCGGTGCTTGCGCTGGCTGCGGCCGCCGGCCTCGGTGAAGTAGGTGAACGTGATGCTGTCCTCGCCACTGCCGTACAGCACCGCCTTGCGCACATGCTCGGGCAGGGACTGCCACGGGGCGTCCACGTCGAAATCGTAGTGCTTGGCCAGCGAGGCGATCAGCTGGAAGTAGTAGGCGTTGCGCCGGTCCCAGCCGCGCACCGCGCCGGCTGACAGTGACAGTTCCGGATGTACGACCACGCGCGCCGGATCGAAGAACTCGGCCATACCCAGACCGTCGCAGCCCGGGCAGGCCCCGACCGGCGAGTTGAACGAGAACAGGCGCGGTTCCAGTTCCGGCAACGCGTAGTCGCAGACCGGGCAGCTGTACTTGGAGGAGAACAGCTGCGGTTCGGCATCGGCCGCCTCCAGGCTTTGCACCGAAGCCATGCCATCGCCCAGTTTGAGCGCGGTCTCGAAACTTTCGGCCAGCCGTTGCTTGATGTCCTCGCGCGGGCGGAAGCGGTCGATCACCGCCTCGATGGTGTGCTTCTGGCGCAGACCCAGTGGCGGAACTTCGTCGATCTCATACAGCTCGCCGTCGACCCGGACACGCACAAAGCCCTGTGCGCGCAGCTGGTCGAACACCTGCACATGCTCGCCCTTGCGCTCGCGGATCACCGGTGCCAGCAGCATGTAGCGCTGTTCCGGATCCAGTGTCAGCACTTGGTCCACCATCTGGCTCACCGTCTGCGCCTCCAGCGGATAGCCGTGGTCCGGGCAGCGCGGGCTACCGACGCGGGCGTACAGCAGGCGCAGGTAGTCGTAGATCTCGGTGATGGTGCCCACGGTCGAGCGCGGGTTGTGCGAGGTGGACTTCTGCTCGATCGAGATCGCTGGCGACAGGCCCTCGATGTGGTCCAGATCCGGCTTCTCCATCACGCTCAGGAACTGCCGCGCATAGGCCGACAGCGACTCGACATAGCGGCGCTGACCTTCTGCATAGATCGTGTCGAACGCCAGCGAGGACTTGCCCGAGCCGGACAGGCCGGTGATCACGATCAGCTTGTCGCGGGGCAGGTCGAGGTCGATGTTCTTGAGATTGTGCGTCCGCGCACCGCGGATGCGGATGAAATCCATCGCCATGGGAAATCCGATTTGGACTGCTGCCGGCGGGGCCGGTAACAGGAGGTGTGGGGGCGTCGCTGACGGCAGCCAGTCAGCCTAGCGAGCTTGTGATTTGGGGGCAATTGCCGGATTCCCCAGAGCGGGCAGGCCGGCATCCGGCGCTGTTCAGGCGATGGACAGTCAGAGCGGGCGGCGACTTGACCCGAACCTGTTGCGGCCAGTAAAATCCCGCTCCTGTCCGCCCTCGATGGCGGGCACGGCGACCACAATAACTACAGAGGAAGTCTGGTCATGTACGCAGTTCTGGTAACTGGCGGTAAGCAGTACCGCGTCGCGCAGGGTGAAACCCTCCGCGTCGAAAAGCTCGAAGTCGAAGCCGGCAGCGAGATCAAGTTTGACAACATCCTGATGCTTGGCGATGCCGATGGCATCAAGCTGGGTGATGCGCTGAAGGGTGCTTCGGTAACCGCCAAGGTCGTGTCCCACGGCCGCGCCGACAAGGTCCGGATCATCAAGTTCCGTCGCCGCAAGCACCACATGAAGCGTCAGGGTCACCGTCAGTACTACACCGAAATCGAAATCACCGGCATCGCCGGCTAATTGCTAAGGAGAATTCGTCATGGCACATAAAAAAGGCGTAGGTTCCTCGCGCAACGGTCGCGATTCCAACCCGAAATACCTCGGCGTCAAGATCTTCGGTGGCCAGGCCATCGAGGCCGGCAACATCATCGTGCGTCAGCGCGGCACCCAGTTCCATCCGGGTACCGGCGTCGGCCTGGGTCGCGATCACACGCTGTTTGCGCTGGTCGATGGCAAGGTTGAGTTCTCGGTGAAGGGTGCCAACAAGCGCCGTACCGTCAGCATCGTCGCAGAAGCTTAATTTCGCAGGTGCAAGCGCCCATACTCCGGTGTGGGCAGCTGACGAAAGCCCCGCTTAGGCGGGGTTTTTCGTTGGCGGAAATCCGTTGTGAGGGCTTGCAGCCCTGTTTTCCCCGGGGTGGCCGGGATCGTTAGAATTTGCGGTCGGGCAATGTGCCTGCCGCCATCAGTAGGCAACCAGAATCATGAAACTTGTAGACGAAGCGGAGATCCAGGTCATCGCTGGCAACGGCGGTAACGGCTGCGTCGGCTTTCGCCGCGAGAAGTTCATTCCGCTGGGCGGCCCGGATGGCGGTGATGGCGGTGACGGCGGCAGCGTGTGGGTCCGCGCCGACGAGAACCTGAACACCCTGGTCGATTTCCGCCATGACCGCATCTTCAGGGCGCAGCGTGGCGAAAACGGCATGGGGCGCCAGATGTATGGCAAGGGTGGCGAGGATCTGACCATTACCGTGCCGGTGGGGACGGTGGTGATAAACGTCGATACCGATGAGGTGATCGGCGATCTGACCCGGCATGGTGATCGTCTGCTGGTGGCCAAGGGCGGCAAGGGTGGCCTGGGCAACATGCATTTCAAAAGTTCGACCAACCGCTCGCCGCGGCAGTCGCTGCCGGGCGAGGAGGGCGAGGAGCGCCTGCTCAAGCTGGAGCTGAAGCTGCTGGCCGACGTTGGTCTGCTCGGGTTCCCGAATGCCGGCAAGAGCACGTTGATCCGTGCGGTTTCGGCGGCGACGCCGAAGGTGGCGGACTATCCTTTCACAACGCTGTACCCGAACCTGGGTGTGGTGAAGGTCGAAAATTACCGCAGCTTCGTGATTGCCGACATTCCGGGCCTGATCGAGGGTGCGGCCGATGGTGCGGGCCTGGGAGCGCAGTTCCTGCGTCACCTGCAGCGCACCCGCCTGCTGCTGCATCTTGTGGATATCTCGCCGATGGAGGGTGGGGTCGACGGGGTTTCGCCGGTCGAGCAGGTGCGTGCCATCGAGCGCGAGCTCGGCAAGCATGATCCGGAGTTGCTGCAGAAGCCGCGCTGGCTGGTACTGAACAAGGCCGACCTGATGTTCGAAGATGAAGCGCAGGTCGCGGCCGAGCAGATTGTCAAAGAGTTGGGCTGGACCGGGCCGTGGTATCTGGTGTCGGCGCTGGGGCGTGAGGGCACCTGGCCGATCATGAAGGACATCATGGCGTTCTTCGACCAGCAGAAACTGCTGGAGGCCGAGGCGCGGGACGCGGCGCTGTAAATTGCCCGGGCGGCTGGATCCGGTTTCCCTGCTGCCATCACCTATGAAAAACCCGGCTGCTGGCCGGGTTTTTCATGTGGCAATCCTGGGGTTGTCCGCCCGCGCGTGCGCAGGTGCTTGCAACGTTGGGGTGGTGTGTCCTGATCTGCTTCGGGCGCGCTGCGCCTGTGGCCCGGCTTGGCTTTTGGCGTTGTAGAGGCGGATTTCAGGCAATAAAAAACCCGGCTTGGGCCGGGTTTTTCAAGCCGGAAGCCTTGCGGCTTCTGGTGGGCTCGCTATTCAGGCAGCCTTGAGGGCCTTGATGCGGTCATTCAGGCGGCTCTTATGGCGGGCAGCCTTGTTCTTGTGGATCAGGCCACGCGCGCTGAAGCGATCCAGAATCGGCTGGGCGACAGCGAAGGCGGCTTCGGCGCCGGCGGCATCGTTGGCGTCCAGCGCCTTGATCACTTTCTTGACAGCGGTGCGCAGCATCGAGCGCTGAGCCACGTTGCGCGCGTTGCGCACGACGGTCTGCTTGGCGCGCTTCTTGGCGGACTTGATATTGGCCACGGTGGTGGTTTCCTGAAAATCGGTGTGGTGGGAACAGCAAGCACGCAAGTATGATGGTGGTCAGGGCGAACGTCAAGTCAGGTTGTCAAGGGGAAGTTTAGTGAGCGGCTGGTTGCTCAGATCCACCGCGGTTTTCAGCGCAATGACCTTTCTTTCGCGCATCAGTGGCCTGGTCCGCGACCAGATCTATGCGCAGGTGTTTGGTGCCAGTGCGGCGATGGATGCGTTCGTCATCGCATTCAGGATTCCCAACTTCATGCGCCGGCTCTCCGCCGAGGGCTCGTTTTCGATGGCGTTCGTGCCGGTGCTGGCCGAGTACAAGGCCAAAGGGGATCACGCCGCCGTCAAGGCGCTGGTGGACCGGGTGGCGGGTGTGCTGGCTGCGGTTCTGCTGGTTGCCACGGCGCTGGCGATTTTCCTGGCGCCGTGGGTGATGCGGGTGTTCGCACCGGGGTTCGAGCCCGGTAGCGAACAGGCGCGGCTGGCGACGTTGATGCTGCAGATCACCTTTCCCTATGCCCTGTTCATTTCATTGGCCTCGCTGGTCGGCGGGGTGCTGAACAGCTATCAGCGTTTCGCCATTCCGGCGCTGTCGCCGATCCTGCTCAATCTGTCGATGATCGCCGCCGCATTGTGTCTGGCGCCGCAGATGCAGGCGTGGGGGTTCGAGCCGGTGCTGGCGCTGGCCTGGGGTGTGCTGGTGGCCGGGATCCTGCAGCTGGGCTTCCAGTTGCCCTCACTGGCGCGCCTGGGTCTGCTGCCCCGGCCCCGGCTGGATGTCGCCCATGCCGGGGTGCGCAAGATCATGAAGCTGATGGTGCCCACGCTGTTCGGTTCGTCGGTGGCGCAGGTCAACCTGCTGTTCAACACGCTGGCGGCCTCGCTATTGATGGGGGGCAGTGTTACCTGGCTGTACTACAGCGACCGGCTGCTGGAGTTTCCGCTGGGCATGTTCGGGGTCGCCATCGGTACGGTGATCCTGCCGCATCTGTCCAGTCGTCATGCGGCGGCCGATCCGGCGGGTTATTCGAAGGGACTGGACTGGGGCTTCCGGCTGTGCCTGCTGATCGGCATCCCGGCCTGTCTGGGGCTGGTGCTATGCGCGCAGCCGTTGCTGGCGACCCTGTTCCAGTACGGCCGGTTCACCGAGCAGGACATGCGCATGAGCAGTCTGAGCCTGATGGCGCAATCGCTGGCGGTGCCGGCCTTCCTGCTGGTGAAGGTGCTGGCGCCGGCGTTCTATTCGCGGCAGGACACCCGCACCCCGGTCAAGGCGGCGCTGGCCTCGATCGCGATCAATGTCCTCAGCACCGTCTTGCTGTTCGCGATGATGCTCCGGTTCAGTCCGATGGGGCAGGCGGCGTTGGCGGCGGCCGGGGGTGACTGGCTGGAGGCGCTCAAGCGCGTGGAGGGCGCGCATGCCCTGCTGGCACTGGCCATTGCAGTGGCTGGCTGGGCCAATGCGTTGCAGCTGTGGTGGTATCTGCGCAGGGCGCGGGTGTACCAGCGGCAGCCGGGCTGGGGTCGCTTTCTACTGCAGCTGCTGGTCGCCAGTGTGCTGATGCTGGTGGCGGTGCTTGCGCTACGGCTGCTTTGGGTCGACTGGACGCCGTGGGCATGGTGGGAGCGCGGCTGGCGCCTGGCGGTGCTGGTGGGCAGTGGTGGCGCGGTGTACGCCGCCGGCTTGCTGCTGATGGGCTACCGGCCCCGCGAGCTGCGTGGCCAGTAAGCCGACAGCGCGGCCCGCACCGTTATACTTCCGGGCTACACACGACAGAGCCGGCCCGTGTGGGTCGGATCCGGATGGAATGAGCAGGCTTTTTAGAGACGTCGACGGCGGGGTGTTGTTCCCGCAGGGAAGCGTGGTCTGCATCGGTGCTTTCGACGGCCTGCACCTGGGCCACCGGGCGCTGGTGCGCCATGCAGTCGCCCGTGCCCGTGCGCTGGGAGTTCCGGTTGTGGCACTGGCCTTCGAGCCGCTGCCGCGCGAGTTCTTCGCCAAGGGCAACCCGCCGCCGCGGCTGATGCTGGCCCGGGACAAGGTCGGTGCGCTGCGCGGGCTGGGTGTGGACAGCATCGGCCTGCTGCGGTTCGACGCGAAGATGGCTGCGACCTCGGCCGAGGATTTCGTCCGCCAGATGCTGGTGCGGCGGTTGTGCGCGCGCGAGGTCTGGATCGGCCCCAAATTCCACTTCGGCAACCGCCGTGGCGGCGATATCGCGCTGCTGCAGGCGATGGGCGCGGAACTGGGCTTTGTCGCCGGTGAGATCGAGCCGGTTCACCTGAACGGCGAGCGCATTTCCAGCACCCGTATCCGCGAGCTTATCGTGGCTGGCGAGTTTGCCCATGCCGGCGATCTGCTGGGGCATCCATACGCCATCGGAGGCCGGGTCGTGCGCGGGAAGCAGCTCGGACGCACCCTGGGCTTTCCCACGGCCAATTTGCGTTTTCCGAAAACACCCGCACTTTCTGGTATCTACGCCACCTGGGTGCACGGCGTGTTCGAGCAGCCCTGGCCGTCGGTGTCGAGCTTCGGCACGCGCCCGACCGTGCAGGGAGTGGAGCCGCTGCTGGAAGCCCATCTGTTCGATTTCCAGGGCGACCTGTACGGCCGCCATATCGAAGTGGAATTTGTCGCCAAGCTGCGCGATGAAGAGAAATTCAATGATCTGCCGGCGTTGACCGCGCAGATGCACCGCGACGCCGAACAGGCGCGTCGCATCCTTTCCGAACACAGATTGCGAGCCACCGCGTGAGCCAGGATTACAAAGCCACCCTCCATCTGCCGGCAACGGAATTTCCGATGCGTGGCGACCTGCCCAAGCGTGAGCCGGGCATCCTGGCGCGTTGGGAAGAGCAGGGCATTTACGCGCAGCTTCGCGAGAACGCGAAGGGCCGTCCGCTGTTCGTGCTGCACGACGGCCCGCCGTATGCCAATGGCCAGATCCACCTGGGCCATGCGGTCAACAAGATCCTCAAGGACATCATCGTCAAGTCGCGTTACCTCGACGGCTTCGATGCGCCCTACATCCCGGGCTGGGATTGCCACGGCCTGCCGATCGAGATCGCGGTGGAGAAGAAGTGTGGCAAGGTGGGCGTCAAGCTCGATGCCGAGCAGTTCCGCCAGAAGTGCCGCGAGTACGCCGAAGAGCAGATCAACCTGCAGCGCGCTGATTTCAAGCGCCTGGGCGTGATCGGCGATTGGGAAAACCCCTACAAGACGCTGAGCTTCGACTTCGAGGCCAATGAAATCCGTGCGCTGGCCAAGATCGTGGCCAACGGTCACCTGGTGCGCGGCGCCAAGCCGGTGCACTGGTGCTTCGACTGCGGCTCGGCCTTGGCCGAGGCGGAAATCGAATACCAGGACAAGACCTCCCCGGCCATCGACGTGGCCTATGCCGCGCGTGATTCCAAGGCGCTGGCGGCCAGTTTCGGTGTCGAGCTGCCGGCCGGTGTGGAAGTGGCCGTGCCGATCTGGACCACCACGCCGTGGACGCTGCCGGCTTCGCTGGCGGTGTCGCTGGGTGCGGATATCGAATATGTGCTGGTCGAAGGCCCGGCCCACAACGGCCAGCCGCGCTGGCTGGTGCTGGCCTCGGCGCTGGCCGAGCGTTCGCTGTCGCGCTATGGCGTGACCGACATGGTCGTGCATGGCCATGCCAAGGGCTCGGCGCTGGAGAACCAGCTGCTGGCGCACCCGTTCTACGCCAGCCGCGACCTGCCGCTGCTCAACGGCGAGCACGTCTCCGATGCCGACGGTACCGGTGCGGTGCATACCGCGCCCGGCCATGGTCAGGAAGACTTTGCGGTCAGCCAGCAGTACGGCTGATGGACAAGTACAACGCCGGCCAGGTCAATCCGGTCGATGGCCGCGGCGTCTACCTGCCGTCGACGCCGCCGGCCGGTACGGTCGAACTGGCCGGCCAGCACCTGTGGAAGGCGCAGCCGCTGATCGTCGAGGTGCTGCGTGAGAGCGGCGCATTGCTTGCCTTCTTCGAAATCCAGCACAGCTATCCGCATTGCTGGCGTCACAAGACGCCGGTGGTGTTCCGCGCCACCCCGCAGTGGTTCATCTCGATGGACAAGGCCAACCTGCGCAATGACGCGATGGCGGCCATCGACAACGTCGGCTGGTTCCCGAGCTGGGGCAAGGCGCGTATCAGCAACATGGTCGACGGTCGCCCGGACTGGTGCATCAGCCGCCAGCGCACCTGGGGCGTGCCGATTGCCTTGTTCACCCACCGCGAAACCGGTGAGCCGCACCCGCGCAGCGTCGAGCTGATGCGGCAGGTGGCCGACCGTGTGGAGCGGGGCGGCATCGACGTCTGGTATTCGCTGGACGCCAGCGATCTGCTCGGCGATGAAGCGGCGCAGTACGAAAAGGTCACCGACATCCTCGATGTCTGGTTCGACTCCGGCGTCACCCATGAAGGCGTGCTGCTGGCACGTGGCTACGGCAAGCCGGCCGACCTGTACCTGGAGGGCTCGGACCAGCACCGCGGCTGGTTCCAGTCCTCGCTGCTGACCGGCGTGGCCATCGACAAGCACGCTCCGTACAAGCAGTGCCTGACCCACGGTTTCACCGTGGACGAGCACGGCCGCAAGATGTCCAAGTCGCTGGGTAACGGCATCGAGCCGCAGGAAATCATGCGCACCCTGGGCGCGGACATCCTGCGCCTGTGGATCGCCTCGGCCGACTACAGCAACGAGATGTCGCTGTCGCAGGAAATCCTCAAGCGCAACGCCGACGCCTACCGTCGTCTGCGCAACACCGCGCGCTTCCTGCTCGGCAACCTGGACGGTTTCGATCCGGCCCAGCATCTGCTGCCGCTGCAGGACATGGTGGCCCTGGACCGCTGGATCGTGCATCGCGCGTTCGAGTTGCAGGAGAAGATCAAGGCCGCCTACGCCAACTACAACATGGCCGAGATCGTGCAGCTGCTGCTGAATTTCTGCAGCGTGGATCTGGGCTCGCTGTACCTGGACGTGACCAAGGACCGCCTGTACACGATGCAGGAAGATTCGCGCGGCCGTCGTTCGGCGCAGACGGCGATGTTCCATATCGCCGAGGCGTTCGTGCGCTGGGTGGCCCCCATCCTGACCTTCACCGCCGAAGAGCTGTGGGGTTACCTGCCGGGCAAGCGTGTCGACAACGTGCTGTTCACCACCTGGTACGACGGCCTGGCGCCGCTGCCGGCCGATGCTCAGCTGACCGCTGCCGATTTCGACCAGCTGCTGGCGCTGCGCGAGCAGGTGTCCAAGGTGCTGGAGCCGATGCGCGCCAACGGTGCCATCGGTGCCGCGCTGGAAGCGGAGATCACCGTCGCCGCCAACGAGGAACAGGCCGCTCGCTGGCAGCCGCTGGCCGAGGAGCTGCGCTTCCTGTTCATCAGTGGCGATGTCAGCGTGCGCCCGGCGACCACCGACGAGGTGTTTGTCAGCGCGCAACCGACTGGCAAGTCCAAGTGCGTGCGTTGCTGGCATTACCGCGCCGATGTCGGTTCGGTCGAGGCGCATCCGGAGCTGTGCGGCCGGTGCGTCACCAACATCGAGGGGGCCGGTGAAAGCCGGCGGTGGTTCTGATGTCGGCTGCGCGTCCCAAGCCCGATGCGCTGATCTGGCTGCTGGTTTCAGCAGCCGTGATCGGTCTGGACCAGTGGAGCAAGGCGTGGGTGCTGTCCAGCCTGCCCGAGTTCACCGCTGTGCCGGTGATTGACGGGTTCTGGAACTGGTACCGCACCTACAACACCGGCGCCGCGTTCAGCTTTCTCAGTGACGCCGGCGGTTGGCAGCTGTGGTTCTTCACCTTTCTGGCAGTGGCGATCAGTGGCCTGATGGCCTTCTGGCTGTCGCGCACGCCACGCGCCAACTGGCGCAGCGCGTTGCCGTACGCGCTGGTGATCGGCGGCGCCGTGGGCAACGTTATCGACCGCCAGATCCACGGCCACGTGATCGACTTCATCCAGTGGTACGTCGGCAACCATTATTGGCCGTCGTTCAATATCGCCGATTCGGCGATCGTTGCCGGCGCCATCGGCATCGCCCTGTCGGGGCTGTTCGAAGGCAAGTCCAGCCCAAAAGCCGGATAATTCCTCCCTGTTTCACCGAAACCGGCCGTCGCCGGCCGGAGTATTTGACTGATGGACGTTCTGCTCGCCAATCCCCGTGGTTTCTGTGCCGGTGTCGATCGCGCCATCGAGATCGTCAAGCGTGCGATCGAGACGCTGGGTGCGCCGATCTACGTGCGCCATGAAGTGGTGCACAACCGGTTTGTGGTGGACGACCTGAAGGCGCGCGGTGCCATCTTTGTCGAAGAACTCGACGAAGTGCCGGACGGCAATACCGTGATCTTCAGCGCGCATGGCGTCTCGCAGGCGGTGCGCGCGGAAGCCGGTCGCCGTGGCTTGAAGGTGTTCGACGCCACCTGTCCGCTCGTGACCAAGGTGCACCTGGAGGTCGCACGCCATTGCCGGGCCGGTCGCGATGTGGTGCTGATCGGCCATCAAGGCCATCCGGAGGTCGAGGGCACCATGGGCCAGTGGAACCGCGAGAACGGGGTCGGCCACATCTATCTGGTGGAAAGTGTCGAGGATGTGGAGGCCTTGCAGGTCTCGCAGCCGGAAAACTTCGCCTACACCACCCAGACCACGTTGTCGGTGGATGACACCCGCGCCGTGATCGATGCCCTGCGCAAGCACTTCCCGGCGATCCAGGGGCCGAAGAACGACGACATCTGCTATGCCACGCAGAACCGCCAGGATGCGGTGCGCGAACTGGCTTCGCAGTGTGATCTGGTGCTGGTGGTGGGCTCGGTGAACAGCTCCAATTCCAATCGCCTCAGTGAGCTGGCCCGTCGCGAAGGCGTGGAGTCGTATCTGATCGATGGTGCCGAGGAGATCGACCCGCAGTGGGTCGCCGGCAAGCAGCGCATCGGCCTGACCGCGGGGGCCTCGGCGCCGCAGGTGCTGGTGGATGGGGTTATCGCCCGTCTGCGTGAATTGGGCGCAGCCAGCGTCCGCGAGCTCGATGGTGAGCCTGAATCGATGGTGTTCGCGTTGCCCAAGGAGCTGCGTCTACGTTTGATCGATTGACCGGGCACATCACGTTCACTTAGAATTCGCGCCTTCGCCGGAATAGCTCAGTTGGTAGAGCGGCGCATTCGTAATGCGTAGGTCGTAGGTTCGATTCCTATTTCCGGCACCAGTAAACAAGAACGCCGACTGTCCGCAGTCGGCGTTCTTGTTTTTACGCGCCGCGTGCGTCTGGTGCGACAACATGTCGCATGCCGGAAATGGCGATTCTTGTGCGAAATCATTGTCAACGGCTTTCTTAAGCAGTGCGTGAAGGCCTAAAATTGCGGGGCTGAAATCTGGCAGTCCTGTGTACGTGTTCCCCCCGGCGGGCAATCCCCGGGTGGTCGTCCGCGCAAGTGCGCTAAGGGGTTGTCGGGCTGAGCACTCCCTCGCAATTGGATCGACCGATGATTCCGTTGAAAACTCTTGGACGCATGCTGCGTCCGGGCTTAATTGTCGCGATGGCCGTCTTGATGACGGGCTGCGACTGGTCCTTGTTTGACCCCAAGGGTCATATCGCCCGTGAAGAACTCACGCTGCTGATCACCTGTACGGTGCTGATGCTGCTGGTGGTGATTCCGGTGATCATCATGACGCTGGTGTTTGCATGGAAGTACCGTGCCAGCAATACCAGTGCCCGTTATGAGCCGAAGTGGTCGCATTCCACCGCCATCGAAGTGGTGGTGTGGTCGATCCCGTGCATGATCGTGCTGGTACTGGCGGTGCTGACGTGGCGTTCTTCGCACGCGTTGGATCCGTACAAGCCGCTGGAATCGGACAAGAAGGCCATCACCATCGAGGCGGTTTCGCTCGACTGGAAGTGGCTGTTCATCTATCCGGAAGAAAACGTGGCTGTGGTCAACGAGCTGACCTTCCCGGTCGGTGCGCCGCTGAACTTCAAGCTGACCTCCGATACGGTGATGAATGCGTTCTTCATTCCGCACCTCGGCAGCATGGTGTACTCGATGGCGGGCATGGAAACCAAGCTGCATCTGATTGCCGATGAAGCCGGCTCGTTCGATGGCATGTCATCGCATTACAGCGGTGCGGGTTTCAACAAGATGCATTTCAAGGCCCATGCCGTTACCGATGAGCAGTACCAGCAATGGTTGGCCAAGGTCCGTGCCGAAGGTTCGGTGCTGGATCAGGCCTCGTTGACCGAGTTGGGTGCCCAGAAGAACCACGACTGGTTCCCGGTGACCTACTACGCCAGCACGCAGGCGGGCCTGTTCGACGCGATGATCGCTCGGCACATGGGTGACAACCATCACTACGGTATGAAACACGACCGTAGCGATGCCGCGGCAAATGGCGTGAGCCATGAAGGTCACGATGCCGGCGATACCGCACCGCAGGCTGAACACCACTCAGGCGAGCACGCTGCAGCCGGTCATGCCGGTCACAGCGGCTCGGGAGAATGACAATGTTGGGAAAACTCTCGTTTGAGGCGATTCCACACGACCCGATCATCATCACCACCTTGATCGGCGCCACGCTGGTCGGTCTGCTGGTGCTGGCGCTGATCACCAAGGCGAAGTTGTGGGGTTATCTGTGGAAGGAGTGGTTCACTTCGGTGGATCACAAGAAGATCGGCGCGATGTACCTCATCGTCGCTTTCGTCATGTTGCTGCGCGGCTTTGCCGACGCGATCATGATGCGCACGCAGCAGGCAATGGCTGCCGGCGGAAATGAAGGTTTCCTGCCGCCACATCACTACGACCAGATCTTCACCGCCCATGGCGTGATCATGATCTTCTTCGTGGCGATGCCGCTGATCACCGGCCTGATGAACCTGGTCGTGCCGCTGCAGATCGGTGCGCGCGACGTTGCGTTCCCGTTCCTGAACTCCCTCAGCTTCTGGCTGTTCATGGCAGGCACCGCCCTGATCATGATCTCGCTGGGCGTGGGTGAGTTTGCCGCGACCGGCTGGCTGGCGTTCCCGCCGTTGTCGGGGCTGGAGTACAGCCCGGGTGTGGGTGTGGACTACTACATCTGGGGTCTGCAGGTTGCCGGTCTGGGTACGACGCTGAGCGGCATCAACTTCCTGGTGACCATCCTGAAGATGCGTACCCCGGGCATGCCGCTGATGAAGATGCCGGTGTTCTCCTGGACCGCACTGGTCACCAACGTGCTGATCATCGCCGCGTTCCCGGTGCTGACCATCACCCTGGTGCTGCTGACCCTGGACCGCTACCTGGGCATGCACTTCTTCACCAACGATGCTGGCGGCAACGCCATGCTGTACATCAACCTGATCTGGATCTGGGGTCACCCGGAGGTCTACATCCTGGTGATGCCGGCGTTCGGTGTGTTCTCTGAAGTGATCGCCACCTTCTCGCGCAAGACCCTGTTCGGCTACAAGGGCATGGTCTACGCCACCGCGGCGATCGGCGTGCTGTCGTTCCTGGTGTGGCTGCACCACTTCTTCACCATGGGCTCGGGTGCCAACGTCAATGCCTTCTTCGGCATCACGACGATGATCATCTCGATCCCGACCGGCGTGAAGATCTTCAACTGGTTGTTCACGATGTACCGTGGCCGCGTGCACTTCACCTCGCCGGTGCTGTGGACGATCGGTTTCATGGTCACCTTCGTCATCGGCGGCATGACCGGCGTGATGCTGGCGATTCCGGCGATCGACTTCGTGTTGCACAACTCGCTGTTCCTGATCGCGCACTTCCACAACGTCATCATTGGCGGCGTGGTGTTCGGCATGTTTGCCGGTATCACCTACTGGTTCCCGAAGATGTTCGGCTTCAAGCTGGATGAGACCTGGGGCAAGCGTGCGTTCTGGTGCTGGTTCATCGGTTTCTATGTCGCCTTCATGCCGCTGTACGCACTGGGCTTCATGGGTGTCACGCGCCGTCTGCAGAGCTATCCGAACACCGACCACCAGCCGTTCTTCATCGTGGCGATGATCGGTGCGTTCATCATCGGCGCGGGCATCCTGTGCCAGTTCATCCAGATCATCGTGTCGATCCGTGATCGCAAGAAGAATGTGGACCTGACCGGCGATCCGTGGGACGCCCGTACCCTGGAGTGGGAGACCACTTCTCCGGTGCAGTTCTACAACTTCGCTGTATTGCCGAAGGGTGAAGAGCTGGATGATTTCTGGGAACGCAAGCAGCGTGGCGAAGCCTGGCCGAAGCCGGCCAAGTACAGCGATATCCACATGCCGCGCAACACCGGCGCCGGTGTCGTGATCGGTGCCTTCAGCCTGGTGTTCGGTTTCGCGATGATCTGGCACATCTGGTGGCTGGCCATCGTTGGCCTGGTCGGCATGATCGCCAGCTTTATCGTCCGCACCTTCGACAAGGACGTGGATTACTGGGTGCCTGCGGCTGAAGTCGAACGTATCGAGAATGAGCACCGCAAGCACCTGATCGCTCAGGGGCTGGTGAAGACCGAGGTGAAGGCATGAGCACAAACGCCCACACGATGACCCACGGTTCGGCCGCAGACGCGGCCGGCCATGAGCACGAGCACCATCACGACGCCGGCGAAAGCACCGTTTTCGGCTTCTGGGTGTACCTGATGAGCGATCTGCTCATCTTCGCCACCCTGTTCGTGACCTATGTGGTTCTGGCCGGCGCGACCAATGGTGGCCCGGGTGCCAAGGAACTGTTCGACCTGAAGTTCGTGGCCGGTGAAACCGCGCTGCTGCTGGTGTCCTCGCTGACCTTCGGTCTGGGCATGATCGCCATGCACCAGAAGAAGATGGGCCAGATGTTCGGCTGGCTCGGCTTCACCTGGCTGCTGGGCGCCGGCTTTATGGCCATGGAAATCTGGGAGTTCAATCACCTGGTGCACCAGGGCTATGGCCCGGACCACAGTGCGTTCCTGTCGGCGTTCTTCGCGCTGGTCGGCACCCACGGCTTGCACGTGACCGCCGGCCTGCTGTGGCTGCTGGTGATGTTCGTCCAGCTCAAGCAGAACGGCCTGACCGAGACCAACAAGACCCGCATGGCGTGCCTGAGCCTGTTCTGGCACTTCCTGGATCTGGTCTGGATCGGCGTGTTCTCTGTCGTCTATCTGTCGGGAGCCCTCTGATGTCCGCACATGACAATCACGACCATGCCGCCGGTGGCTCCAGCCACGGCAGCGTCAAGTCCTACCTGACCGGCTTCGTGCTGGCGGCAGCGCTGACCATCATCCCGTTCTGGGCGGTGATGAGTGGCGGCCTGTCCTCGACCTTTGCCACCGCCATGGTGATTCTGGTCGCCGGCGTGCTGCAGCTGCTGGTGCACCTGGTGTTCTTCCTGCACCTGGACCGCTCCTCGGCCGCACGCTGGAACGTCAATGCAGGTCTGTTCACCCTGGTGGTGATCGGCATCATTCTCGCCGGCACGATGTGGGTGATGTGGAACATGAACTACCACATGATGCACTGAGTGGGCTGACGCTCCTCGCCGACAAAGGCCGCCGCAAGGCGGCCTTTGTTTTTTCCGGCAGCGGGGCGATGCTGTGCGAAAAAAGGGGGGGGTGCGATGGGCGGACGCAAGGTGCTGACGGCAGGAATCGTGATCGCCGCCGCAGGCGCGATCCTGGGGGGTATGGCGGGTGGTGCCTGGCTGCCGCTGCACTACGTAGGCAAGCCACTGGCGACACTGCTGATCCTGGGCGTGGCGGCCACCGCGGTCGATGCCGACAGACGGTATCGCCGGTGGATTGTGCTGGGGCTGGTGTTCTCGCTGATGGGCGATGTATGGCTGATGCTGCCCGGGGACTATTTCGTCGCCGGGCTGATCGCGTTCCTGCTGGCGCATCTGGCTATATCAGCGCCTTCCTGCCGGGGTTGCATCGGCGCGCGGCGCTGCCGGCGGCGTTGTGCCTGGCTGCGTACGCGGTGGGGTATGTGTGGCTGCTGTGGCCCTATCTGCCCGCTGCGTTGCGACTGCCGGTGCTGGTTTACGTGGGGGTGCTGGCGTTGATGGCGATCGCGGCCCTGGGGCGGCGCCTGCAGCAGCCGGTGCGTGGTGCGTCGCGCGACTCGAGCGGTCGGGCGGCGCTGGGGGGAGTGCTGTTCATCGCCAGTGATTCGGTACTGGCCTGGGACCGCTTCACCGGTGGCGTGCCGCTGGCCCTGTTGCTGGTTCTGTCCACTTACTACCTGGCGCAATGGTGCATTGCCTGTTCGGTCTCAGCCAGCGCGAATCGCCCGCGCTAAAGTAGCCGGCCATCCCTTCACGGAACCGGCAATGGCCAAGACCCAGAGCAAGGCCCGCACCGCGTATGTCTGCGGCGAATGTGGCGCGGAGTACAGCAAGTGGCAGGGCCAGTGCACCGAGTGCGGCGTCTGGAACGTGCTCAGCGAGATCGTGCTGGAAAGCGCGGCGGCGGCGAAATCGCCGGCCTCGCGCCGCAGTGGCTGGGCTGGCAAGGTCGAGGCGCCGAAGATCACCGCGCTGAAGGATGTCCAGCAGACCGATCATCTGCGTGTGTCCACCGGTATCGGCGAGTTCGACCGGGTGCTGGGTGGCGGTCTGGTCGAAGGCGCAGTGGTGCTGGTGGGGGGAGATCCGGGTATCGGCAAATCCACGTTGCTGTTGCAGGCGGTGGCGAAGATGGCTGGCACGCTGCCGGTGCTCTATGTCACTGGCGAGGAGTCGCTGGCGCAGGTGGCCGGTCGCGCAGTACGTCTGGACCTGCCGCTGGAAGGCGTCAATGCACTGGCTGAAACCGGCGTCGAGCACATCCTGCAGCACGCCGCCAGCGCACGCCCGAAGTTGATCGTGGCCGACTCGGTGCAGACCCTGTGGACCGAGACGGTGACCGCCGCGCCCGGTTCGGTCAGCCAGGTGCGCGAGAGCGCCGCCCGTCTGGTGCGCTTCGCCAAGGAGACCGGTACCGCCGTGTTTCTGGTCGGGCATGTGACCAAGGAAGGCGGCATCGCCGGGCCGCGCGTGCTGGAGCACATGGTCGATGCAGTGCTGTATTTCGAAGGTGAGAGCGGCAGCCGCTTTCGCGTGCTGCGCGCGTTCAAGAACCGCTTTGGTGCGGTCAACGAGCTCGGGGTATTCGCGATGGGGGAAAAGGGCCTGAAGGAAGTGCCCAATCCCTCGGCTATCTTTCTCTCCGGTGGCAGTACCCGACAGCCGGGCAGCTGTGTGATGGTCACGCGCGAGGGCACCCGTCCCTTGCTGGTGGAGGTGCAGGCGCTGGTGGATTCCTCGCCGTTGTCCAATCCGCGCCGGGTAGCGGTAGGGCTGGAGCAGAACCGGCTGGCGATGCTGCTGGCGGTATTGCACCGGCATGGGGGCGTGCTGGTTGGTGACCAGGACGTGTTCGTCAATGTGGTCGGAGGCATCCGCGTGCAGGAAACCGCGGTGGACCTGCCGGTGCTGCTGGCGGTGCTGTCCTCGCTGCAGGACCGGCCGCTGGCCGACAAGACCATCGCCTTCGGCGAGGTCGGCTTGTCCGGGGAGATCCGGCCCGTGCCCAATGGCGAGGACCGGCTGCGCGAGGCGGCCACGCATGGTTTCAAGCGTGCCATCGTGCCCAAGGCCAACGCGCCCAAGGCCGGATCGGTCAAGGGCATGGAAGTGATCGCGGTGGAGCGTCTGTCGCAGGCACTGGAAGCGGCGGCGGAATGACGTCGCCGCAATCGATCAGCCGCGTTTGAGCACCAGTTCGATGACGAATTGGCTGCCGAAGAAGGCCAGCAACAACAGCACCATCGCGCTCAGTGTCCAGTGCACGGCCTTGATGCCACGCCAGCCATAACGGCGCCGGCCGATCAGCAAGGTGCCGAACACGATCCACGACAGCACGCTGAGCACGGTCTTGTGCACCAGCTTCTGCGCCAACAGGTTGTCGACGAACAGCACGCCGGTGAGCAGGGTCAGGGTCAGCAGGCTGAAGCCTACGGTGATCGTGCGGAACAGCAGGGTTTCCAGGTCCGCCATCGGTGGCAGCGCACGCAGCCAGGGGCGGAACTCGCGCTGCCGCAGTGCGCGTTCCTGCAGCCACAGCATCATCGCCAGCAGCGCGGCGATACTCAGCGTGGCATAGGACAGCAATGCCAACCACGCATGGGTGGCCAGCTGCCAGCCAGCGCCTTGCTCGGTGCATGCCCGTAGCTGTGGTAGATGACCAGCAGGATCGCGGCCAACGGAAACGCCACCACGCCCAGTGCCGCCATGCGTCCGCGTGCACCCACCAGAGTCGTCAGCAGCGCCATGCCCAGCCCGACCAGCGACAGTGCGGCGAAGAAGTGCATGTCCGGGCCGCCGACAGTGTTCAGCGCCACCAGCACGTGATAACCGGCGTGCAGGACTTCCGCGGTGACGGCCGGGACGAGCCAGCCGCGCGGTGGAGCGCTGGCGCCGGCTGTCAGTCCGCGGATCAGCAGGCCTGTAGCCAATAGGTAGAGCAGGGCGGCAATGAGAACGATTGTCATCGCAACAGTTTCGCATACGGGCCTGCCGCTGGCGATGCGAACCGGCGATCGCGGCGAGGGGTCGTTATACTTGCCCACTCTGTTTCCACGATTTCCGCAGGTTCCGCCGCATGTTCGAGTCACTGACCCAGCGCCTTTCCGGCACCATCGAGCGCCTGCGTGGGCGCGGCCGTTTGACCGAGGAAAACATCCGCGAGGCCACCCGCGAGGTGCGCATCGCCCTGCTGGAGGCCGATGTCGCCCTGCCGGTGGTGCAGGCGCTGGTCGAGAAGATCAAGATCCGTGCGGTCGGTCAGGAAGTGCTCAAGTCGCTGACCCCGGGCCAGGCGCTGATCAAGGTCGTGCGCGACGAGCTGACCGCGGTGATGGGCTCGCAGGCGTCCGATCTGAACCTCAATGTGCCGGCGCCGGCCATCATCCTGATGGCGGGCCTGCAGGGTGCGGGCAAGACCACCACCGTGGGCAAGCTGGCCAAGCACCTGAAGGAAAAGCGCAAGAAGAAGGTGATGGTGGTCTCGGCCGACGTCTACCGTCCGGCCGCCATCGAGCAGTTGAAGACGCTGGCCGACCAGGTCGGCGTACTGTTCTTCCCGTCCAGCCCGGAGCAGAAGCCGGTGGACATCGTCCGCGCCGCCATCGATGACGCGCGCAAGTCCTTCGCCGATGTGCTGCTGGTCGATACCGCCGGCCGTCTGGCCATCGACGAAGCGATGATGGCCGAAATCCAGGCCCTGCATGCCGCGGTCAACCCGGCCGAGACCCTGTTCGTGGTCGATGCCATGACCGGCCAGGACGCGGCCAACACCGCCAAGGCCTTCGGCGAGGCGCTGCCACTGACCGGCGTAGTGCTGACCAAGACCGACGGTGACGCCCGTGGTGGTGCCGCGCTGAGCGTGCGCTACATCACCGGCAAACCAATCAAGTTCACCGGTACCGGTGAAAAGGTCGACGGCCTGGATGTGTTCCATCCGAGCGTGTGGCCAGCCGCATCCTCGACATGGGCGACGTGCTGTCGCTGGTGGAGCAGGTCGAGCAGCAGGTCGACAAGGACAAGGCGCAGAAGCTCGCCGAGAAGGTCGCCAAGGGCAAGAAGTTCGACCTGAACGACATGCGCGACCAGTTGGAGCAGATGCAGAACATGGGCGGCATCGGTGGCCTGATGGACAAGCTGCCGGGCCTGGGACAGATCCCCGAGCACCTCAAGGCGCAGGTCAGCCAGAGCAAGGAAGTGCCACGCATGATCGCCATCATCAACTCGATGACCAAGAAGGAGCGGCGCAATCCGGGCCTTCTGAACGGTTCGCGTCGTGCCCGCATCGCGCGCGGCTCCGGCACCCAGCCGGCCGACGTCAACAAGCTGATGAAGCAGTACATGCAGATGGAAAAGATGATGGGCAAGCTGGCCGGTGGCGGCATGAAGGGCATGATGCGCAACATGAAGGGCATGCTCGGCGCCATGGGGGGGCGTGGCGGCCTGCCGTTCCGCTGGATCCGGCCGACGGCGGGGCGCTGCAGGCCGCGCAGGGAGCCTGCGATAACGCGTGCCCGTGGTTTCCCCACACCTGTATAGGGTTTTGTAATGACTCCCGGTATCCGGCAGCGCGTTGATCGTTTCTGCCAGCGCTTCGGCGTTGGCTTGCCGGTGCTGCTGGCGCCCATGGCAGGCGCCTGCCCGGTGTCGCTGTCGGCGGCGCTGACCAATACCGGCGGCATGGGCGCGATGGGCGCGGTGCTGTCCACGCCGGAACAGATCGGCCAGTGGATGGCGGCGTTCCGCGCGCAATC